>DASXHF010000281.1:0-17385 GCA_036488775.1 Gemmatimonadaceae bacterium
TGTAGGCGAGACGCCAGAGCGCGTCGTTGATGTAGAAGGTCTTGCCGATCTGGTCGTCGAGTGGAAGCTCGGAGAACATCGGTACCGCGGCTCGATTGGGAGGGAGGACGGATGCCGGCCGGGCGTTTCGGCGCGCCGGCACCTCGATCCTGTATACCCAACGGACGATCCGACGTGCCCGCTAGGCACGAAGTCGCGCCGGCCGTCGGTTTGGGACCACGACGTCCTCTGGGTCGTCTTCCGGAGCCACTCGTTGCACACCCCACTGCCTTCCATGCGACGAGTCGCTTCATCGAGCCGTTCGAGGAGTCGTCGCGCGTGTATCGCTTCGTTGCCGCCGTTGCTTTCGTTCCAGTCGTCCTGTTCTCCACCGCGCTCGGTGCACAGGCACCGGCGCCGGTGGGCGTCGTCATCCCGGCGCCGATGCAAGCCGCACCGACGCTCGCCGTCATGCCGCCGCGGCAAGTTCAGATCGGCGACAGCGTGCGCGTGCCGCTCGTCGTCAACGATCTGCCGCCCGCGAGCGTGGTGGACTTCCGAGCCGAGCGCCTGCCGGCCGGCGCGCGGATCGAGAACGGCGCGCTGCGATGGCGGCCGCTCCGCGCCGACGCCAACGCCACCTATGACGTCGGCATCCAGGTGTACGTCTCGGGCGTCGAGGTGTCGCGCGGCGACGTGCGCATCACGGTTGCCGACGCACACCGCGCGCCGATCATCCGACAGCCGACCGATCGCGTCATCCCGCCCGGTGATTCGCTCACGCAGATCATCGAGGCCTCCGATCCCGATGGCGATCCGCTCTCCTTCGCGGTCACCAACGTCACCGATCCCTCCCTCCCCCCTCGCCTGGACCCGCGCACGAACACGCTGACCTGGCAGGCGCCGCGCGGTTCGGCGAGCCGAGTGTATCTGTGGCGCGTCACGGCGAGCGACGGCGACGGCGGCAACACCACGGTGGAGTTCAACGTCTCCGTGAAGTCCCAGAACGTCGCACCGGTCTGCGCGCCCGTGCGCACCTACAAGCGCGACGAAGGCGACACCCTTGCGATCGTGCTCGACGCGGACGACGCGAACGGCGATCCGTTGGCCTACCATCCGCTGGCCACCCTGCCGAACGGCACGCTGTCCGGCTCGACGTACCGCTGGACCATCCCCTACGGGTTCGTGTCGCCGGCGCGCCAGGACAGCACCGTGCGGTTCGAGTGGACGGCGACGGATCCGTCGTCCGCCTCGACGGCGTCCAGCTGCTTCGCGCTCGTGACGGTGCTCCGTTCCATTCCCGACGGCCCATTCCGCGCCCGCCAGGCACAGCACCGCCAGCTGATCACCGACGTGCGCGCGCGGATCGCGCGCTATCTCGCGAGCGAGAACGCGACGCGCGACTCGCTCGTCTCCGCCACGACGCTCAAGCGCACGGTCAAGCGCGCCTCGCTGGTGAGCGCGCTCGTCGGCGGGCTGCTGCAGATCGCGACGTCGGAGGAGACGCGCCGCATCTCGGCGGCAATCTCCGCGACGCTGACAGTGGGACTGGGCGGGTGGGAGACGACGATCGACGACGGCGGGCCGCTCTCCACCCGCGCCGATGCCATCGCCCAGGACCGCACCGCCATGCAGCGCCAGCTCACCCGCTTTCTCCGGAAGTACGGGGAGACCGTGAGTCGCGACGCACTACTCGGTCCCACCTACGACACCGATTACGGCGACCTGTTCGACATGGTCGCGAGCTCCGCGCGGATCGGCGCGTAGGCGTCAGAACAAGTGTCCCACGCTCAGCTCGACGAGCGCGGCTGGGAGCGATCGCCCGTGGACGCTGAGCTCCACGGGCCCGACGAGCGTTCGCGTGCCGAGCGACACGCCGACGCCGGCGACGCGCGTATCGACCGCCTCGCGGATGGTGTCGCCGACGTTGCCGACATCGGCACGAAAGGTCGCGAACACGTTCGGCGCGGCCTCCCATTGCGCCGACGCCTCGGCGGTCGCGACGGCGAAGCCGTTGCGTTCCTGCGGCTCCAACCCCGCGAACGGCAGCAGCGATTCGCGCAGCACGCCCGATCGCGTCAGGCTGCCGAGGAAGAACCGGTAGTGCGCGGGGATCCGCGCGTCGCGGGAGGCGGCGCCCATCGTGGCGCGTAGCGACAGCGCGAGCTGGCTCCCGACCGGCACCGCGGCGGCGCCGGTCGCGGAGTAACGACCGAACGTCGGGCCGCCACCGGCCGCGCGCTCGTAGCGGGCGTCGAGCGACGTGCCGCTGCGCGCGAACTCCGGGCGGTCCATCGTGCTCCACCAGAGCAGGCCAGCCGCGCTGGCAAAGGCGCGGCGCTGGGACGAGTCCACCGCCGCGATCGCCGCCGTACCGCGTGCGTCCTCGCCCTTGAGCTGCAGCGCGACGCCGCCGCTGCGGAGCGCCGCACCGACCGTGACGTGAGCGCTCGCGATGCGCTGCGTCGCTTCGGCGACCCGTCGTCGGTCCTGGTAGAAGTCCAACGGCACGCTGAGATAGGCCAGCCCCGTGCCGAGCACCCATCCGCGGCGTATCGGCTGCCCGCGCGCCAGGTCGAACGAGACCCGCGTCTGCTCGCCGAGACGAAGCGATAGGTGGCCGGTGGAGGCGAACCCCAGTAAGTGATGCACCGTCGCGTCGAAGAGCAGCGCGGCGTTGTATCGGTCGTCGTACCGAAAGCCGAAGCCCACCCGATCGGCGTTCTCGCCCTCGGCGGTCACGACGGCGACCGTTCCGCTGTCGGTGCGCACCAACGCGTAGCTGACGGTCTCGAACAGCCCGCTGTCGAACACCGGCGCGGTGGCGCCGCGCATCTGATCCGGTGTCGCCGGCTCGCCGGCCGGCAGATCGAGCGCGTTCCGGACGAACGCACGCGCCTCGTCGGTGCTCGCATCGATCTCGACGGCGCGCAGCGCGACGGCGTCCGTGCGCTGTTCCCTGCCGATGCCGGCGCGAGCCGCGGCCGGCCCGCCTGTCGCGACGACCAGCTCACGAAGGCGTGCGTCGAGCAATTGCGCGGCCGTGTCGCCGCGAGCGATCCACTCGCCGGTGCGGTCGTACGAAAGCTGGCTCAACCCCGCGAGATCGGGACGAATGTAGATGTCGCATCCCTTCCGTTCCTCGAACGTGGACGCGCTGCCGTGAAAGCTCACCGCCTGGTTGAGGACGTCGACCATGGTGTGCAGATCGCCCACGTCGAGCAGCGCCTCGGAGACGTCGCTGCAGATGACGACGTCGGCGCCGAGCGCGCGCACGTCGCGCACCGGCAGGTCGCGCGACAGCGCGCCGTCGAGCAGCACGCGGCGGCCGAGCTTCGCCGGCGCGAGGACGCTCGGCAGCGACATGCTCGCGCGCATGGCACCGGCGAGCGAGCCGCTGTCCAACACCACCGCCTCACCGGTGGCGATGTCGGTCGCCACGGCGCTGAACGGGACGGGGAGCTGACGGAAGTCGCGGATCTGCTGCACCGGCCAGGTGAGCTCGGCGAACAGCTCCATCAGATGCTGGCCGGCGATCACGCCGGACGGGAGGCCGACGCGCCCGTGTCGCATGGGAAGGGACAGCAGCGTCGGATCGGCCGCGCTGCGCTCGAACGGGGCGATCGCGCGGCGGTCGGTCGCGTCGCTGAACATGCGCGGCCAATCCAGCGCCCGCGCGATTGAGTCGAGCTGCACTGCGGAATATCCGGCCGCGTACAACCCGCCCACGAGCGCCCCCATGCTCGTGCCCGAGACGGCGTCGATGGGGATGCCCGCACGCTCGAGGGCGACGAGCACGCCCACGTGCGCGATCCCGCGGGCACCGCCCCCGCTCAGCGCGAGGCCGATGCGCGGGCCAGGATGCTTCCGCGTGACGGCGGCTCCGATCGACGGACGCGCGGTCGAGTCGAGCGCCTGCGCGTCGAGCGCGGCCGGCGCCGACGTCGCGAGGGACAGCGCGACGGCGAGCGTAGGGAGGCGGAGTGCAACAACTCGGGGGCGCAGTCGGATCTCGGCGTGAACGTGGTGCGTGCTCTCTTACTGACGATCCAACCCACTTCCCCGCACATCCGCCACGCCTGACGCCGCGCGTCGCCGGAATGCACTTTATTCGCGTCCCCTCCGGCCCCCGCCCGCCGCCGCGCCAACCGCTCCAGTCGTTCCGATGCCTCTCCTCGCCCTCGACGCCGGTACCACCAGCACCCGCGCCATGGTCTTCGCCGACGACGGCGCGCCACTCGCCCGCTCGCAGCGCGCCTTTGCCCAGCATTTCCCGCGCGACGGCTGGGTGGAGCACGAGCCGGACGAGATCTTCGATGCGACCATCGGGTGCGCGCGCGAGGCCATCGCAGCGGCGGGATTGGAGGCGCGCGACCTCGCGGGGCTCGGCATCGCGGTGCAGCGGGAGACGGTCGTCGTCTGGGAGCGCGCAACCGGACGTCCGATCCATCGCGCGATCGTCTGGCAGGACCGGCGCACGGCGGATGAGTGTCAGGCGTTGGCGTCGGATCCGGCGGCGACCGCGCTCGTGTCGCACACCGGCCTGCTCCTGGATCCCTACTTTTCCGCGACCAAGCTCGCCTGGATCCTGGATCACGCCGAGGGTGGGCGCGCAGCCGCGGCGCGCGGCGAGCTGCTCGCCGGCACGATCGACAGCTGGCTCCTCTGGCGCCTGACGGGCGGTCGCGTGCATGCCACCGATGCCACGAACGCGTCGCGCACGCTGCTGTTCGACATCCGCCGGCTCGCCTGGAGCGACGAGCTGTGCGCACTATTCCGGGTGCCGCGGGCGCTTCTACCCGAGGTGCGCAACAGCGCCGACGACTACGGCACGACCGACGCCAACTGGTTTGGCGCGCCGGTCGCGGTGCGCGCGCTCGTCGGGGACCAGCAGTCGGCGGCGGTGGGGCAGGATTGCGTCGCCCCGGGCCAGGCGAAGGCGACCTACGGTACGGGGTGCTTCGTCCTCGTGCACACGGGCGATGCGCCGCGCACGAGCCGTCATCGCCTTCTCTCGACGCTTGCCCTGCAGCTCGGCGGCCGCGCGACCTACGCGCTCGAGGGGAGCATCTTCAACGCGGGCTCGGTCGTGCAATGGCTGCGCGACGAGTTGCGGATCATCCGCACCGCCGAGGAGACCGCGGCGATCGCGGCGGAGATTCCGACGTCGGGCGGTGTCTACTGCGTGCCCGCTTTCACGGGACTCGGCGCTCCATGGTGGGATCCGGACGCCCGCGGCGCGCTGGTCGGTCTCACTCGCGGAAGCGGGCGCGCCGAGGTAGTCCGCGCGGCGCTGGAATCGGTGGCGTTGCAGACGCGCGACCTCGCGGTGGCGTTCGCGGACGACGGCGTGCGGATCGATGCGCTGCGCGTGGACGGCGGGATGGCGAGCAACGACTGGTTGATGCAGACGCTTGCCGATCAGCTTCGGGTGCCGGTCGAGCGACCGGCGGTGCTGGAGACGACGGCATGGGGGGCGGCGCGTCTCGCCGGCCTGCACGCGGGGGTCTACCCCGCCCTCGGCGCGCCGGGTCTGCGCCGCGTCGAGCGCACCTTCGCGCCGATCGCGCCGCGAAGCGAGGGAGACGCGCTGCACGCCGGATGGCTGCGAGCGGTGGCGCGGGTGCGTTGACTCGCCGCAGGACGTCGCAACGCCGTGCTATTTTGGTTCTGGACTACTCCGACGCTTCCTGCGAACACCCGCGCATGCTCTTCGTCGACAACCGCGACGTCACCGACGCCCGCGCCAACCTCGCCCTCGAGGAATACGTCTTTCGTCACAAGCCCACCGGCGAGGACGTGCTGCTGTTCTACGTCAATGCGCCGGCGATCATCATCGGGCGAAACCAGAACACGATCGAGGAGATCGACGCCGACCTCGTGGCCGCACGCGGAGTGACCGTCGTGCGCCGGGTGTCGGGCGGCGGAGCGGTGTATCACGACCTCGGCAACCTGAACTTCAGCTTCATGACGTCGGAGGTTCGCGGGCGCTTCAATCGATACGAGGAATTCACCCGACCCGTCGTCGACGTGCTGCGCGGGCTCGGCGTGCCGGCCGAGCTGGGCGGGCGTAACGACATTCTCGCCGGCGGCCGCAAGATCTCCGGCAACGCGCAGTTCGCGCGTCCGACGCGCATGTTCAGTCACGGCACCTTGCTGCTCGACTCCGATCTGGATGCCGTGACCGCGGCACTGAAGCCCAGGCCCGGAAAGGTCGAGAGCAAGGGTGTGAAGAGCGTCCGCAGTCGCGTCGCCAACATCAGCGAGTTTCTTCAGGAACCGCTCGACGTCACCGAGCTTCGCGAGCGAATCCTCGAGCGGATCTTCGGCACGCGCGATCGCGCGCGGATTCCGACCGTCACGCTCGATGCGAGCGACTGGGCCGCGGTGGACGCGCTCGTCGAATCGAAGTACGGGACGTGGGAGTGGAACTATGGGGAGAACCCGCCATGTAACGTGCAACGCTCGCGGCGCTTTCCGGCCGGTGAGCTGGACGTGCGGCTCAACGTGAGCGCAGGGCGCGTCGCGGGCGTACGGGTGTTCGGCGACTACATGGGGCGGGAAGACGTCGGGGACGTCGAGCGCCGGCTGATCGGCCTGCCCTATCAGCGAAGCGCGTTGACCGACGCGTTGAGCGATCTCACACTGTCGGATTATTTCGGGGACATCGCCCGCGAGGACGTGCTGGATCTGCTGGCGCCGTGACGGGGCCGGTTTCGGAGCGCGGCGATCGGCGGCGTTGGATGGCCGCCGCGTTCCTCGGCAACGCCTATTCGATCTCGAGCCCGACGATGGACGGATCGGCTTTCGGGTACCGCAGGTCGAGCTTGTCCAGCTCGTCGGCGATCGTGCGCGCTACCAGCAGGTCGCGGACGGGCTTGTCGTCGGCCGGCACGATGAACCATGGCGCCCATTTCGTGCTCGTATGCGCCAGCACGCCGTGGTATGCCTTCGTGAAGTCGTCCCATCGCCGGCGGTCTTCGAGATCGGCCGCGCGAAACTTCCAGTTCTTCGTCGGGTCGGTGAGGCGCTCGATGAGGCGGCGCTTCTGCTCGTCGCGGGACACGTGCAACATGAACTTGAGGATGACGACGCCGTTGCGGGTCAGCGTCCGCTCGAACGCATTGATGTCGTCGTAGCGGGCCGCCCACTCTTTTTTGGTGAGCTCGCCCCGCACGCGCGGGACGAGTACGTCCTCGTAGTGCGATCGGTTGAAGATCCCGATCATTCCACGCGGCGGCACGGCGGCGTGAATGCGCCAGAGAAAGTCGTGCCGTTTCTCGAGCTCCGTCGGCGCCTTGAAGCTCGTCACCGCGCACCCCTGCGGGTTTACGGCCGAGAAGACGTTCTTCACCGTGCCGTCCTTCCCCGATGCGTCGCGCCCTTGCAGTACCACCAACAGCGCGCGGCTGGCGTCGGCGTAGAGCACCTTCTGGAGATCGCCGATCCGGTCGGCCTCCCGATCACGCTTCTCGTTTAGCTCGGCCCCGGCGGGCAGTCGCCCACGCACGCGCGCATGGGCGTCGTCGAGATGGATGTCGTCTTTGGACCGAACCGGCTTGAGCTTCATCGTGCGAACGAGGAAAGCGTGGTCTAGCAATGCCGCACAGCGCTACCTGGTACTCGTGTACAGGACCACCTGAGGACCGGCGTCGCGGCCGTCTCTCAGAGCAACGTCCCTCTCAGAATAAAGAATGCCACGGAGAAATAGATGATCAGCCCCGTCACGTCCACCAGCGTCGCGACGAACGGTGCCGACGCGCTCGCCGGGTCGAAGCCGATCCGCTTGAGCAGGAACGGGAGCATGGAGCCGGCGAGCGACCCGAACGTCACCACGCCGACGAGCGCAGACCCGACCGTTGCCGCGACCAGCTGCCAGTGCGTCCCGTAGTCGTACCATCCCATCCGTTGCCACAGGATGATGCGGATCACGCCGATCACGCCCAGGATGGCACCGAGGACGAGCCCCGCCGGGAGCTCGCGCACCGCGATGCGCCACCAGTCGGCGAGCTTCACCTCCCGCAGCGCGAGCGCGCGGATGATGAGCGACGTCGCCTGTGAGCCCGAGTTCCCGCCCGAGCTGATGATCAGCGGGATGAACAGCGACAGCACCACCGCGCGCTGAATCTCGCCCTCGAAATGCCCCATTGCCGTGGCCGTGAGCATCTCGCCGAGAAAGAGCGCGCACAGCCAGCCGGCGCGCTTCCGGATCATGCGGCTGAAGCTGATCTCCGTGTACGGCTCGTCGAGCGCCTCCATACCGCCGAACTTCTGGACGTCTTCGGTCGATTCGCGGACGATCGCATCGATGACGTCGTCCACCGTCACGATCCCGACGACGTGTCCGCCCTCGTCGACGACCGGTACCGCGAGCAGGTTGTACTTCGAGATCAGTCGCGCCGCGTCCTCGCGGTCCGTCCTCGGCGTCACGGTCAACGGCGCGCGAACGTCGCCGACCTCGATCACCGGGCGGTCGCGGTCGGCCACCATCAGCTCGCGAAGCGAGACGGTGTGCACGAGGCGCCGGTCGTCCGGATCGAGCACGAAGATCGCGTACACCGTCTCCTTCGCTCGTCCCACCTTGCTGATGTGGTCGAGCGCGCGCTGCACCGACCACGTCGCCGGCATCGAGACGAACTCCGTCGTCATGATGCCCCCTGCCGTGTCGGGGCGATAGCGCAGCAGGACCTCGAGCGTCTCACGCGTGTGGGCGTCGAGCTTCCGGAGCAGGCGCGGGCGATCGGCGTCGGTCAGCTCGCGGAACAGGTCCGCCTGCTGGTCCGCCGACATCGCTTCGACCAGTGCGACGGCGCGCTCCTCGTGCATTCGCCGCACGATCTCGATCCGGAACCCCTCGAGCTCCGGCTCGTCGAACACCTGCACCGCCAGGTCGAACGGAAGGGCGGCCATCACCTTGGCCGCGCCGTCGGGCGGGAGGTCGCGCAGCGCCTCCGCGATGTCGGCCGCGCGCATCCCCGCCAGCGCCTCGGCGAGATCACCCGGATCGCCGTGCAGGAGGTAGAGAAGCTCGGGTATCGTCGTGGGGGCGTCGGCAGTCGGCATCGCGGCAAGGCCTCGCGGATCTCGTGGTGCTCCGGTTCGTCACTGGGCGACCGATCGACGCCGGCCGCCGGGTCCCTGGTCCGCCGTTCGCGGGCGAGGAAACGCGTCGTCAGGTAGACGACCTAGCGAACCAAAAGCTATGGCGCGACGTTCATGGGTGTGAAGCGGCGGCGGAGCAGCGCGCCGGCGCAGTCGGCGACTGCGAATCGCTCCGCCGGCCAGCGCCACCCGACCCAGGATGGAGTGTCGTCATGACCCAGCCCGACAGCACACGGAACGAGCCGAACACCGATCTTGCCCGCGTCACCGAGGAGATCGCCGGCCGCCTGCGGGCACGCGGCGTCGAGGTGACCGATCGCGATTCGCCGGACGATCTCGTTCGACTGTTGGAGGCGGTGGAGGCGTTCGAGCGCGCCGTGGAGTCGCGCGGCGGCGACCTGATGATGGACGAGCCGCCGACGCGTAGCACGGGTCAACCGGATGACGTGCATTTCCTCCTTCCAAAGCGGGCGGCCGACGAGACGGTAGCGCAGTACAACGAGCGTCTCTGGGCGGCGACGGCGGCGGTGCGGGCGCACAAGCGCCGCTAGGCGGCGTCAGGGCATCGGCCGCACCGCAGTTCAGCGCGCGGGTCTAGAGCACTTCGCGATATACCTCGGCATCGACGTTGCCACCGCTCAGCACGACCCCTGCGCTCCTGCCCTGCATCGACTGACCGTCCTGCAGCAGCGCCGCCAGCGCCGCGGCACCCGCGCCTTCGGCCACGTTGTGGGTGTCGGTGAACAAGGCGCGCATCGCCGCCGCGATCTCCTCGTCGGTCACTTCGATGATCCGATCGACTCGGCCTTGCATCATCGCGAGCGCGTCGGCATTCGGCGTCCGACAGGCCATGCCGTCGGCGAGCGTCGTCGTGACGTCGCATGAAACCGCCTCGCCACGCGCGAGCGACCGCGCGTACGCGGGCGCACCGGCGCTCACGACGCCGACCACTTCACCCGGATGGCCGAGCGCCTCGCGGGCCGCGAGGACTCCCGAAAGCCCCGAGCCGAGGCCGATCGGCACGTACACTACGTCGAGAGTGGGCACGGCCCGCAACAGCTCTAGACCGTAGGTGCCGACGCCGGCGACGAGCAGGCGATGGAACGACGGGATGCGGTGCCATCCGCGCTCGTCCGCGATCCGCTGCGCGATCTCGCTCGACTCCTGGAAGTCCCGCCCCGCCTCGATCAGCTCGACGCCGAGCGCGCGCATCGCGGCGTTCTTTTCGCGGCTGTTCCCATGCGGCACGACGATCGCCGCCGGGATCCCGTGCCGCCGCGCGGCGAGCCCGACGCTCTGGCCGTGATTGCCACGCGTCGCACTCACGACGCCGGCGACGCGCGGTGTCGCGTGCGCCAGTGCGTCGAAGTAGACGATTCCGCCGCGCACCTTGAACGCGCCGCTCGTCGCATGGTTCTCGTGCTTCACCCATACGTCGCACCCGCAACGTGCGTCCAGCAGCGGCCAGCGGCGTTGCGGCGTCGGAGGCATGACCTCGTACACGAGCGCGGCCGCTGCCTCGAGGTCGGCCAGCGTGGGAAGATCGAGGGCAGTCAGGGTCATGCGCGTCGCTCGAGCTGAGGAGCGAGAAAGTTACGACGGCAGCCGCGCAGCCCGCTACGGATGCCGGGAAAATCCGCCTCGTCATTCCGCCTTGTCCGACTGCCCGGCAAGTGGGGCTCATACATCGTCCCTTCGCGCTCGCACACCGTCCGTGCGAGCCGCATTGACGCACGTCGCCGAACCGGAGGCTCTCATGAGAACAATGACGTGGGTTTCGCTGTGTGCCATGGCTGTAGTCGCTCCGCTCGCACACGCGCAGGCGCCCGTCGCCGGCGCCGCGACGATCGGCGTCACGGTCGAGGAGATGCGACTCGTCGTGCTCGGCTGGAGCGCGAAGCGCCAGCTGCTCGGCCACGACGTGTACAACGATCGCAACGACCGCATCGGCAAGATCGACGACATCATCGTCTCACCGCACCGCACGGTATCGCACGCCATCATCGGTGTCGGCGTCTTTCTCGGGCTCGCCAGGAAAGACGTCGCCATCCCGATGGATCAACTCCAGCTCACGAACAACCGCTTCATCTTGCGCGGCGCAACGAAGGAGGCGCTGCTCCAGATGCCCGCCTTCGAGTACGCGCAGTAGCACGACGCCGGCGGCCTAGGTCGCGACGCCGAGCTCCTCGCGCAACGCGGCTGCGTCGGGCTCGGCGGCGTCACCCACGATCAGGTGGACGACGCGATCCGACACACGCCAGACGCCCGACACCCCGGCGGCCGCTAACGCGGGCTCGTCGATCCGCCGGGGGTCTCGTACTTCGACGCGCACGCGCGTCAGCGCGACGGCCCGCACGTCGACGATGTTGCGAGCGCCGCCGACCGCCGCGGCGATCGCCGCGCCGCGCGTGCGCTGCCCACTCGTGAGGGTGACGGGACGCATCTCCCGATTGGCCGTGGTGCCCGGCGGCGCGGCCGACGCCACACCGAGCGACTGGATGTACTCCTCCATGTCCGTCTTGAGATTCTCGGAGCGCGTCCCGAAGATCGCCTGCATCCCGCTGCCGACCGTCACGACGCCCGATGCGCCGAGCTGGCGCAGCGCGCGCGCGTCGGCGCGGCTGACGTCGTTCAGCTCGACCCGGAGCCGGGTGATACATGCGTCGAGGCTGTGGATGTTGTCCGCACCACCGAACGCCTCCACCAGCCGCGGCGCCATGCCGTTCCCCGTCGCCGGGGCCCCGGCCGCGACCGCGGGATGTGCGTCCGTCGTTCCGAGGGAGGGGTCGTCCGCTTCGCGACCGGGCGTCTTGAGATCGCGCTTGATGATCAGCGTGCGGAAGAGCACGTAGTACATCGCCGCCCACAGGGGACCGAGCCACAGCAGCCACCATCCGCGCTGCGAATGCGGATACAGCAGCACGTAGTCGATGAGGCCGTGCGAGAACGTCGTGCTGTGGTGAATGCCCAGCTTGATCGCGACGAAGTATGCGGCGCCGGCCAGCAGCGCGTGCACGGCGTAGAGCAGCGGAGCGACGAACAGGAACGCGAACTCGATCGGCTCGGTGATCCCGGTGAGAAACGACGTCAATGCGGCCGAGATCATGATGCCGCCGACCTTCGCACGGTTCTCCGGTTTCGCCGTCCGCCAGATCGCCAGCGCGGCAGCGGGCAGTCCCCACATCTTGAACAGGTATCCGCCTGCGAGGTTGCCCGCCGTCGGATCGCCGGAGGTGAAGCGATAGATCTCGCCGCGAATGATCTTGCCCGTTGCCGGATCGACGTACTGTCCGACCTCGAAGAAGAACGGCACGTTCCAGATGTGGTGCAGCCCGAACGGGATCAGCGCGCGCTCCACCACTCCGTACAGCGCGAACGCGGTGGCGGGGTTCCCGGCAGCGGCCCACCGCGAGAAGACGTCGATCTGGTGTCCGATCGGCGGCCAGACGAGGCTGAGGATGATCCCGACGACGATCGCGGCGAACGCGGTGAGGATCGGCACCGAGCGCTTGCCGGAGAAGAACCCGAGATAGGCCGGCAGCTGGAGTCGGTAATAGCGATTGAACAGCATCGCCGCGACGGCACCGATCAGGATACCGCCGAACACGCCCGTTTCGATCGACGGAATGCCCATGATCGGCTTCGGCTCGTAGCCGAGCAGCGGCGCCATCACGCCCATCGTCGCCAGCATGACGGCGAACCCGACGACCGCCGCCAGCGCGGCGACGCCGTCGTTGGTCGTGAGCCCGAGCGCGACACCGATGGCGAAGATGAGCGGCAGGTTGCCGAAGATCGCCCCACCCGCCTGCGCCATCACGCTCGACACGATCACGGGCAGCCACGTGAACTTCGCGCTGCCGACACCGAGCAGGATACCGGCCGCCGGCAGCACGGACACCGGCAGCATCAACGATTTTCCGATCTTCTGGAGCCACCCGAAGGCGGCGCGAGTCACGCTCATGTCACGTCTCGATGAAATGATGAAGCCGGTTTTTCAGTCTTCGGTAACAGCGGGGAACGACGATCGAACGGATGAGCTACACGGAAACGGCCACGCCGAGACCAACACCGCGACCGCAAAGTCCTTGTTGTTGTCGTCTCCGTGTTCTCTGTGTTCTCCGTGGTAAATCGCCTCTCAAGAGCGTTGAACCACAGAGAACACGGAGAACAGCACTTTGTTGCTGCCGGGATGCGGAAGCGGCGCGTGGACGATCCCCTGGTCAGCGTGTATCACCCGTGCCGCTGCGCGACGAGCGCTCGCACCTCCGCGCCTTCACCCATGCCGAGAGCCTCCTGCGCCGTCGCACGACACTCGGCGTACGACAACGCCCGCACGCGCGCCTTGACGGATGGAACGATCGGCACGTCCACGCTCAGCTCGTCCACACCGAGGCCGACGAGCACGGGAATCGCGACCAAATCGCCGGCGAGCGCGCCGCACACGCCGACCCAGCGGCCGTGCGCATGCGCACCGGCCACCGTCCGCTCGATCAGCTGAAGCACCGAGGGATGCAGCGTGTCGACCTGCGACGCCAGGCGGGGATTGGACCGGTCCATCGCGAGCGTGTACTGCGTCAGGTCGTTGGTCCCGATCGAGAAGAAATCCGCGCCTTCGTGCGCGAACCGGCTGGTGATCAACGCCGCCGCTGACGTCTCGACCATGATGCCGACCTGGATCGGCGGCACGCCGAGGCGCTCGCGCTCCTGTTCCACCAGGGCGCGCGCCGCACGCCATTCCGCCAGCGTCGCGACCATGGGAAACATCATCGCGACCTTCCCGGCGTGCGATGCGCGCAGGATCGCTCGAATCTGCGCCCGGAACAACTCCGGCCGGTTCAACGTCAGCCGAACCCCGCGCTCGCCGAGGAATGGATTCGCCTCGGCGCCGATGGGGAGGTACGACAGCGGCTTGTCACCGCCCACGTCGAGCGTGCGAATGACGAGGATGCGGTCCGGTCCCAGCGCCTTCGCGATCGCCTCGTACGTCCGCGTCTGCTCGTCCTCGTCGGGCGCCTCGTGGCGCTCCATGAACAGAAACTCGGTGCGCAGGAGGCCAACCCCCTCCCCGCCGACTTCCGTGACGCGATTCGCCTCCCCAATCTCACCGATGTTCGCGGCTACCTCGACGCGATGTCCATCGCTCGTCGTCGCCGGATGCGCCGCGTCCTCCATCTCCGCGCTTCGCCGCCGCTGCGTCTCCGCCTGACGACGGGCCACCGCAGCCTCCTCACCGGCGGTCGGCGCGAGATTGAGAATCCCCGCGTCGCCGTCGAGCACGACGCGGGTGCCCGGCGCCAGCGCGAGCGCGCGCGGATCGATGCCCGCGACGGCCGGAATGCCCATGCCGCGAGCCAGGATCGACGCGTGCGACGTCGCGCTCCCCATCGTCGTGCAGAAGCCGAGCAGACGCGACCGATCCAACGAGGCGGCGTCCGACGGCGCCAGCTCCTCGGCGATGACGATCGAATCCGGCGGCAACTCAGGCGGCGCCCCGTCCCGTCCAACGAGCGCGTGCAGCACACGGCGTCCGACGTCGCGCAGGTCCGCCGCCCGGCCGGCGAGCAGCTGATTCTTCAGCGCGAACAGGCGGTCCGCCTGCGCGGTGTACGCCTGCCGCCACGCAAAGGCGGCCGTCGCACCGGCGCGAATGTCGGCGGCGGCGCGATCGAGCACTTCAGGATCCTCCAGCAGCTCCTGATGCGCCGCGAAGATCGCGGCCTGCTCGGTGTCGGCGCCGGTCACCCGCGCTTGGAGCGCCTGGAGCTGCAGATGCGCCGCGGCGATCGCGGCGTCGAGCGACCGGCGCTCCTGATTGGGATCCGCGGCGCGTTCCTGCAATACGACGTCGTCGTGGCGGAACTGAAAGATCTGTCCGACCGCGACGCCCGGCGACGCCGGTACGCCACGCAGCATTGCTCCGCCGCCTCGCGCCGCTGTCGGCCGCGGCGGTACGTAGCCGGTCCCCCCGGTCGGCGCCGCGACCTGCGCATCGAGATCGGTGCGCAGCAGCCGCTCGAGCTCCGAGACGGCTGCCGCCGCGTCCTCGCCGCGCGCGACGAGAGTGACTCTGTCGCCCGCCCCCACCTCCAACGCGAGAATCGACACGACGCTGCGCACGTTGGCATCGCGCGATCCTTTCACGAGCCGCACGTCGGCCGCGAATCGCCGCGCCGTGGCCACCAGCACGGCCGCCGGTCGCGCGTGCAGCCCCGCCGCCCCGGCGATCGTGATCGGCGCCGACTCGACGATGGACTCCTCACCGGTCGCCGTCGGCGCCTCGCGACCAGGGCCGGCGATCGTCACCTGCATCAATACGTCGCGCCCCGCGGTCACGCGTCCCGACCGCGTCTCGATCGACGCGACACGATCCATGTTCGTGATGAGGATCTCGGTGAGCAGGCTCCGCGCCTGGCGCGCGACCGCGTCGGCGTCGAACGACAGCAGCGGATCGCCGGCGCGCACGTCGTCACCCGCCTTCACGTGCGCCGTAAATCCGTCGCCGCCGAGGCGCACCGTGTCGAGCCCCACGTGAACGAGGATCTCGAGGCTCGACGCGGCGATGATCACGGCGTGGCGCGCGCGGTGCACCTGGACCACCCGTCCCGCGACCGGCGCGAGCACCTGCGAGCTGAGTGGATCGATCGCGACGCCACCACCCGCGAGCCCTTGCGCAAAGGCCGGATCGGGAACGCGCTCCAGAGGGACGACGACGCCCGAGAGCGGCGCCATCAGGGTCACCGTATCACGAGATGTCGATGAACGCTCGACGCCGGTCATTGACGCGTTGGTGAGGGATTAGCCGCCTGTCGCTCCTGCTCGGCGAGCCCGAGGGCCACACCGTTGGTCCATCCGAATCCATCCTGCGTCGGATATTCGCCGCCGCCCGCCTGCTTGCTGAGGTCCCGCACGTCGTACTTCTCCGTCATCTTCCCCGTCGCGCGGTAGATGCGCCGGTTGAGCGCCAGCCACCGAGCGCGCGCGTCGTTCGCGATGTCGAGGCGTCCGTACTGCGATACGCCCTGGATGGCGAGCCACTCCAGCGGCGGCCAGCCGTTCGGTGCATCCCATTGCTGTCCCGACGCGACGCGCGTCGTCACGAATCCGCCGGGCTCGAGAAAATCTCGCTGGATGCGCGCCGCAACGGCACGCCCCTGTTCCGGCGTCGCGAGCCCGAAGTAGAGCGGCGCCGCCGTGGCGAGGGTCGGCCGGTCGGTCACCCGCTCACCGCTGCGCCAGCGGACGTCGTAGAAGAACCCGGACGTCGTGTCGAACGCCGCCGACACGAGCGCCCGCCGCCGTGTCTCCGCGGCGGCGGCGTAACGCGACGCGACCTCGGCGTCGCCGGGCTGGCCGCGATAGCGCCGCAGTGCGGCGATCGTTCGCTCGGCGTGATAGAGGATGCTATTCAGATCGATCGGCGCCAGCGCCGTCGTCTCGAGCGTTCGGAGATCGGTCGGGTCGCGCATCCACCGGCTCGAGAAGTCCCACCCACTCTCCGCCGACGCGCGGAGCTCGCGGTACAGCGCCTCGCGCCGCTCCGCCGGAACGGTCTGCGCGAGCTCGTAGTCTTCGCGATACGACTCGGGCCGGGGCTCGGGGCGGTCGTCCCAGTAGCGGTTCAACACCGCGCCGTTCGGCAGACGCACCGCGCGACGATACGCGGCACCCGGCGCCAGACGATCCGCGCCGTCCATCCAGAAAGCGTGCTCCGCCTCCATCGCGGCAAGGTATGGCAGCGCCGCGGCCGTGTCGGTCGCCGCGGCATACAGCCCGACCATCGCCGAGAAGTAGGGCGGCTGGCTGCGATACAGGTAGTAGGTCCGGTTGCCGTTGGGGATGTGCCCCACCGTCGCCACGAGATGCGCGAAGTTGTCGAGCATGCTCTTCACGAGGTCCGTCCGCTTGCTCTGAATCAGACCGAGCATCGTGAAGTACGAGTCCCAGTAGTACACCTCACGAAAGCGCCCGCCCGGAACGACGTACGGGGCGGGCAGCGGGATGAGCGAGGAGCGCGCGTCGGCGGAGTCGGGCGTGCGGGTGAGCGCGGGCCAGAGGGCACGAATGTGCTCCTCCATCGACTGCGTGGTGTCGGTGTGGACACCTTCGCCCGCGCCGCGGGGCGGCACGAAGTGCCGTGCGACGAACGTCTTCAGGTCGAAGCCCGGCGTTCCGCGCTCGATCAGGTACCGTGCGGCGATGTCCGCCGGCGCAGCGAGCGGCCGCGCGTCGACGAAGGTCTTCGAGTCGGCGAAGACGCGCGCCATCTGCACGTCGTGAAACAGCGGGCCGAGGTCGTGGGAGGGA
>DASXHF010000304.1:0-3669 GCA_036488775.1 Gemmatimonadaceae bacterium
GGCGTAGATCTGAAGGGCCCGATCGCAATGGTCGAGTGCTTCGGCCAATGCGTCTCGCGCGATCAGGACCTCCGACCGATTGACGAGAGTCTTGGCAATCATCTCGTTGTCGCCGGCGTCGGTCGCGAGCTGAAGCGCCGACAGAAACGACGCGTCGGCGTCCTCCCACCGGCGCAGATCGGCTTCCACCATGCCGCGGTTGTGGAGCGCCAGCGTTGCACTCGCCGTGTCGCCACTCTCCTCGAACAGCCTGAACGCCTGCTCGTAGTGCGCGCGCGCGAGGTCGAGGTTCCCCTCGATATTGTCGATGACGCCGAGGTTGAGGAGAATCTTTCCCTTCATGGACTGGTCGGTCGTTCGTGCCGTCGCGACCGCATAGGCGCGGCGCGCCTGGGCGTATTCACCCTTCGCGTAGTGCACGGCGCCGATCCCGTTCTCGGCCCGGGCAACGAGCTCCGTGGCTCCCTGCCGCTCCGCCAGTGCCCGCGCGTCGTCGAACGCCGCCAGCGCCGGCGCGAACTTGCCCTGTCGCCAGCTCACCCGTCCGAGCCTGAAATTGGCTTCGGCCGCCAGCAGCTCGTCGTTCGTCGCGGCCACCGCCTTGTAGGCCGCCGCGGCGGCGACATAGTCGCCCGCCGCTTCGGCGCGCTCACCGGCCGCTAGCTGCTCCGGCCCGATCATGGACGCAGCGTGCGAGTCATGGTGATCTCTCGGCTAGAATGCGATGGCGTAGTTGGAGAAGTGGATGATCGGCGCGACGACTGTCTTCGTTCGCGGCTCGCGAAACGCCGGTATCGTCTCGAGGACGTTGCCCTCGCTGTCGAAATAGACGATGGCCAGTGTTCCAATCGACGGCAGCGCGCACCCGTCGCTGTCGAGGCTCAATCCGGCGGGCTTGAAGAAGTGGAGTCCCTCCGGCTCGAAGTGCACGGTCGACGTTCCATCGCCCGGTGTCACGGCGGTAATGGTGACCGGGGTGCGCAGCGCCCCGCCTGGAATGACCAGCCGAGAGTTCCCGAAGAAGAGCGTACCTCCAGAGGGTCCGAACACTCCGGAGCCGGAGGCACTCTTGCGGCGCGCGCACCGTACTGGATTCGGCTCCCGGCCGGACGCCACATGGTCCGCCCCTGTCTGATCGCGGAGCGCGGCGCCGCCAGCCGATGAAAGGAGACGCGGCGCAGCGACCTCGTGTCCCGCGCAAGCGATCGCGGCGGCGAGGATGGCGACGAGCACGAGACGACGTCGAACGAGTCTGGTCATGATGTTTGAGGGTCGAACGGGTCGGATTCGGCTGTACATGGCGATGGGCACAGTCGCGCAAGGGAGCAACGAACGTCGATCTTGGAGCGTGTCACACCGCGAGGGCTGGAACCCGGACCGGCGAGCGGCGATGCGGCTCCTGGTCCGTCGCCACCCGGCCGCGCACCTGACGGAGCATTGCGCGGATGGCGTACGCTGCCCCGCCACGTGAGCGAATCTGACTCGGCGTCGCCCGGAGGTAGCGCTGGCAGCTGTTCCGGAACGCGGGCCCCGAAGGAAAGTGAAGCATCACGGCGACGCTGTCGGCGGTGCGATGCCTCTGCTCCAGGAGGTGCGCGGCCACGATCAGGCGCCCCCAGGTGAGCAGCCGTTGTGGCGGTGGAAAACCCTCGCTCAGAAGCCGGCGCGTCATACCGCGGCGTGAATGCGCCAGGAGGCGCGCGAGTGCGTCCGGCGACAGATGATCCCGTGCCCGCACGGTCGCCATGAGCAGCGCGTCGACCACGATAGGCTCGAACCCCTCGAGCGACCTCCGGATCAGGCCTCCGAGCCCGTTCAACTCGGCACGCTCGATTGCCGTCAGCAGAGGACGAGGCGCATCGTCCTCGCCCACGAGCACCAGGCCATCGAGTCCCGCACGCGCCGCGTCGAACAGGTGATGCGTGCGGTGCGGTGTCGCCGCCACGTAGGCGATCAGCGTCAATCGTGGCAACCGCCGCCTCAGCTCCGCGATCGCCTGGGCACCCGGGCACTCGTCGGCGTACAGGTCGATCACGGCGACTTCCACCGGCTCGCGATAGCACACCTGCGTCAGCGTCGCCCAATCCGCGCACGGCAGCAACTCGTGGCGATCACGAGCTGCCGCGTGCAGACGCTGGTCGTAGAGTGGGTCGGGGAGCAGCGTGGCGATGACGCTCATCTATCCCGGACGGTGGGGGCGGCAGCGGGCTGGTACATGCTACTGCGCCGAGTTACTCGCGCAAGACGCCGCGGGTTGCGAAGTGATGTTTTGGACGAACGATGTGACAGCGCCGGTGATGTGATGTATTGGCCGAACGAGATGACGGCGGCAGCGTTGCCGCCGTTTCCGCGGCAAAGTCATCACACAGAACCACGGCTCCCCTCTCCAACTCCGGCCACGCGTGCACGTCATGAATCTCGGTCAACCGTCAGGAGAGGACCGGCGTCCGGCTCGAGACGTCCGCGAAGCGTTCACGCTGATGGAGATGATGATCACGCTCGTCATCGTCGGCATCATGTTGGCGATCGGGCTCCGTCCGCTGAATCAGCAGCGATTGAAGATCAACGCGCGCTCCGCTCGCGTCGAGGCGTCGATGGGGCTTGCTCTCGCGCGCACGACCGCGATGTCGCGCGGATGTGTCGCGGTGTTTCACCTGAACGTCACCGGGACACCGAACAGCGCCATGTGGGTGACGGCATGCAAGGCATCGACGATCGGCCGAGTGGGAGCGGGGGTCGACACGCTCGGGCGCATCGACACCCTCAACAAGCGGTTCGGAGTCACCGTCACCGGCACCGCCGATTCGTTGCGCTACGACCCGCGCGGACTCACCGTCGGATACGCGAGCGGCGCCTACGCTTTCTCCGCTGGAACGGGAGCGCGGGACACCCTGACGATCAACCCCATGGGGCGCGTCGCACAATGAACCGCGCCCGCGCCGGCTTCACGATCCCCGAGCTCCTCGTCGCAATCATCCTGCTCACCGTGGGACTGCTCGCCATGCTCGGGAGCTCCGTGCTCGACACACGCGCCATCATGCGCGAGCGGAACATCGACTTCGGCGCCATCTACGCCGCGCGCCGCCTGGAGCTGCTGCGGATCGATGCGTGCCGTCATGCCGTCGACTCCTCCGAGATCCTGATGCGCGGCGCGGACTCGCTCGCCAGCAATACGTGGAGCTTCACGGCGACTCACGACGCCGGCAACGCCGTCGACGGCTACCGGATTCGCCTGCTCAGCCGCTACTTCAAGGCGCCCGTGAACGTGTACGGGAGCGGCCAGTCCGCGGCAGCGGCGGCCAGACGCACGGACACGCTCGAGGCGGCGGTCGTATGCGCACGATGATGCCGTTCCGCGCGCGCCGTCGAGCCGGCTTCTCACTGGCCGAGCTCCTCGTGGCGTTGGTGCTCTTCGCCATCATCGGCGCCTCGATCGTCAGGACACTCTCGACCGGACAGCGCGCGTACGACGCGCAGGTTCAGCACATCGACATGCAGCAGAACCTGCGGACGGCGTCGAGCTTTCTGACCGGCGAGCTGCGCGAGCTCGACGCCAGCGACGGCGACATCCAGACGATGGACTCGGTCTCCATTCGCGTCCGCTCGACACGACAGCTTGGCATCGTGTGCACCGTTCCGGCGCTGGGCGGCGCCCTCAACCTTCAGGTG
>DASXHF010000320.1:0-6737 GCA_036488775.1 Gemmatimonadaceae bacterium
GTGGCCGGCTCGCCCTGCGCGATGTGCGGCAGGAATTGATTCAGCCAACGGCCAAAGTCCGCCGCCGGAAGTGCGCGCCGCATGCACTCGGCCTCCACCAGCGCGGGCGAGAGGAAATCGTCGCCGCTCGGCTCCCACGCCTGGCACTCGATGTCGTCGGCGTACCACTCCATCGCCTTGCCGCGAAGCAGCTCGGCGAAGTCGTCGTTGCCGACCGTCTCGGCGTAGTCGAGCGCGAGCACCAGAGCGAACGCCGTATTGAAATGCGTCCCCGCGCGAACCGGGTACGCCGCCTTGGGCAGGAAGGCCGTGAAGCGCGCGACGAAGATGTCGGTGAGCGGTTCGATGATCGCGCCCCAGATCGCGTCGTCGCCCTCGTGGCGCGACAGCTCGGTCGCGAGCGCAAGAAACCACGCCCATCCATACGGGCGCTCGAACCCGGCGCGCAGCGGCTCTTCGAGGTATTCGACTTCGGCGCCCACGTTGTCCACGACGATCTGGCGCTCGAACAGCTCGCGGATCTGTGGCGCTTCGGGCAGGTCGGGCTGATGGCGCAGCAGCGTCGCGAGCAGCCAGTAGCCGTGCACGGACGAATGCCAGTCGAAGCTGCCGAAGAAGAGCGGATGCAGATCGCGCGGGCCACGCACGTCGTCCGGCCCGTTGAGCACGTGATCGAGCTTGTTCGGGTACTCGCGCTCCACGTGCCCCAGCGCGACGCGCGCGAAGATCGACGCGAGCCGGTTGGTGAGTGTGAGCATCGCCATCAGCGCCGGTAGACGAAAAGGTACATGATCAGCGTGTTGGTGACGAGCAGCAAGAGCGCGGTCGGGATCTGCACCTTGATCACGGCGTATTCGTCCGGCAGCTCGAGCAGCGCCGCGGGGACGATGTTGTAGTTGGCCGCCATCGGAGTCATGAGCGTCCCACAGAAACCGGACAGCATCCCGACCGCCGCCATGACGGTGACGTCGCCGCCGAATCGGGTCATGATGAGCGGAAGCCCGATACCGGCGGTCATCACCGGAAAGGCAGCAAAGGCGTTACCCATCACCATGGTGAACAATGCCATCCCGACCGTATACGTCACCACGGCCGCCAGCGGACTGCCGAGCGGGAGCCATCGTTCGGCGAGACCGGCGACCACCTTGCCGACTCCCGCCGCGGCGAAGAGGGCGCCAAGGGCCGCGAGCATCTGCGGCAGGATCGCGGCCCAGCCCACGGCATCCCACAGCCGTCGCGCCTCGTACAGCGGCGCCAGCGGCGGCGGACGGAGCATGACGTATCCCGCTACCAACGCGACGAGCGTCGCGATGCCGAGCGAGATCTGCGTCACCTGACTCTGGTCGACGAGGAGCGCGCCATTGATTCGCAGCCCTCTGAGCGTGAAGGTCCCGAGCAGCGTCACGGCCGGGATCAGGAGCGCCGGCACGAACAGCCGGTTTCGCCAGCGTGCCGCGCTCGCCTCGCGCTGCGCCGACGTCTGACTCTCGCGCGTCCCCTGGCCGAGCTTGCCCACGCTCGCGATGAGCACCATGACGATCACGACGCATCCGCTGGCGAAGTGCGGCAGCCGCGAGCCCGCCAGAAAGGTGACGGCGTACAGTCCCCAGAACGCGGCGTTGTTGTAGCGGCGCGGATTGGACGGATCGCGGAGGTTCACGATGGCGACGCCCGCCGCGAGCGCTCCCATCACCCAGTACACGTGCTCGAGGGTGATCACGCCGCGTCCTTCCTAGCGGGCTGCTCGCGCGAGGCGTGATCACGCCGCAGCGCACGATCGAGGAGCACGAGACGCACGTTGTGGATGATCCACGCCGCGATGGCGGTGGGAACGGCCCAGACGGCGAGCTGCGTCGGCTCCACGTGCACGCCGTTCTGCTCCAGAAATCCCTTGATGAGCAGGATGGAGCCGATCGCGATGAAGATGTCCTCACCGAAGAAGACGGCGACGTTGTCGGCGGCGGCGGCGTGCGCGCGAATGCGCTGCCTCACGTCCTCGGGGATCGGACCGAGCTGATTCTCCGCCGCACCTTCGGCCATCGGCGCTACGAGCGGGCGGACCATCTGTGCGTGCCCGCCGAGCGACGTGAGACCGAGCGCCGCGGTGATCTGCCGCAGCGTGAAGTAGATGGTGAGCACGCGGCCGGTCGTCGCCGTCGGGATGGCCGCGATCACCGTGCGTGCCCGCTCCTTCAGCCCCGCCCGCTCGAGCAGTCCGATCACCGGCAGCACGAGCCAGACGATCGCGACGTAGCGGCTCTCGATGAACGCCTTCCCGAACGCGGAGATCACCGCCACCGGACCGAGGCCGCTCGCGAGGCCGGTGGCGAGTCCCGCCACGGTGACGACCAGGAGAGGATTCAATCGCGCCGCGAATCCGGCGACGACGATGAGAATCCCGATCAGCGTCAGCACGCGAAGGCGATGAGCGTCACGCGTCCGGGCGGCGAAGGCGAACGGTGAAGGTGCTGCCGGCGCCCGGTGTGCTGCGGACGGTGAGCGTGCCGCCCATGCCGCGTACGAGATCCCGGCTGATGGACAATCCCAGGCCCACCCCTTCGTGTGGCCGGCGCAGCGTACGATCCACCTGCACGAACGGGTCGAAGATCACGCCGAGGCGGTCCGCCTCGATGCCGACGCCGGTGTCCGACACGTTGATCAGCGTCCACGCGCCGTCCGCGGCACACGAGACGCCGATGCGCCCACCCTTCGGCGTGAACTTGATGGCGTTCGAGAGCAAGTTCAGCACGACCTGCTGCAGCTTCTCCGGATCCGCCGTCGCTACGATCGACTCGTCGCAGTCGGTGAGCTGATACGTGAGCTCCTTTGCCTGAAGCTGCGGCGCGACGAGATCGTCCAGGTGACCGAGGACGTCGCGGACGCGCACGGGCGCGAGCCGGTAGTGGACCTGGCCCGCGTCGAGCTTGGCGAAGTTGAGAACGTCGTTGATGAGCGAGAGGAGCACCTGCTGGCTGCGCGTGATGCGATGCAGCGCCTCGCGCTGCGGCTCGGTCACCGGTCCGTGAATCCCCAGCGTGAGGATCTCCGCATAGCCGCCGATCGCGTTGAGCGGCGTCCGAAGCTCGTGGCTCATCGCGGCGAGAAACGTCGACTTCGTGCGGTTGGCTTCCTCCGAGACGGCCGCGCGCCGGGCAGCGTCGATCTCGCGCTCCTCGGCCGCCTTTCGCTCGGTGAGGTCGCGCGTCACCTTGGCGAACCCGACGAGCGTGCCGTGCTTGTCCCGAAGCGCCGTGATGACGACGTTGGCCCAGAAGCGCTGCCCGTCCTTTCGTACGCGCCACCCCTCGTCCTCGAACCGGCCCTCGCGGGCGACGATCTCGAGCTCCCAATCGGGTTTCGCCGCGGCGATGTCCTCCGGCGGATAGAAGACCGAGAAGTGCTGGCCGACAATCTCCGTCTCCGAGTAGCCGTTGATGGCCTCCGCGCCTTCGTTCCAGGTCAACACGCGTCCTGTCGGGTCCAGCATGAAGATGCCGTAGTCGCGGACGCTATTGACGATGAGGCGGAGCTGTTGCTCGCTGGCGGAGATTCGCAGCTCTGCCGCCCGTCGCTCGGTGAGATCGCGTGTCACTTTTGCGAAGCCGACGAGCACGCCCTCCTTGTCCCGGAGCGCCGTGATGACCACGTTCGCCCAGAACTGCGTCCCGTCCTTCCGCACGCGCCACCCTTCGTCCTCCACGCGCCCGTCGCGCTCGGCGATCTCGAGCTCCTGGGGAGCCTTCCACTTGTCGATCTCGGGATAGAAGACCGAGAAATGCTTGCCGATGATCTCCGCTGCCTCGTAGCCCTTGAACCGTTGGGCGCCGGCGTTCCAGCTCAGGACGTAGCCATGCGGGTCGAGGGCGAAGATGGCGTAGTCACGGATGGTCTCGACGAGCAGGCGGTAGAGCCCGCCGGTGTCGTCGGACAGGTGCCCGACCTGTTGGCGCTTCACGAAGGAGGCGGCGTCGCGATGGGCATGCTCCGTCAGCTGGCCCGATGGGCCAACCGCGCTGCGGGGCGCGTCCTTCGATTTGAGCGGCGAGTCCGCCATCAGAATGCGATCGAGAGGCGTGGTGGGTCACAAGACGGCCGCGGCGGCCCGCCCGAGAGGGCGGCCACAAGCCGACGCGGCCGCTCTACTGCAAGAAAAAGAGCGTTGGTCCGGACGCAGGCCAGAGAGGCCGACCCGCTCCGCGGATCGCCGCAAGCGCCTCGCAGGTCCCGGGCATTTCTACCCCTGGGACCAGCTCAAGGTGCGGTACGGACGGGGGGTACCGGCTTCGACCGATCCTCCGACGGTTGCAGGTTCCACTCGAAGAAGGTCCACGTCCGGTTCCACGAGTCGATCTGCGCCGGGGAATCGACGCGCTCCAGCGTCACCGGATCCACGCGCCGGCTGAATGCATGACCCACCGACGAGCCCCACGGCGCCGGGTTCACGTAGATCTTCGTCTCCGCTAAGTCCGGCTTGAGGGCGCGCAGCGTGTACACCATCTGCTGGTCCTCCACGTAGTTGACGTCCTCGTCGTTCGTGGCGACGTGCACCAGCATGGGCACCTTGAGCTTCTCGGCGTGGAAGACCGGAGAACGCTTGATGTACTCCGCGCGCTTCTCGAACGGCAATCCCTGAATCCCTTCCTCCGCTGCAAAGTCGTCCTGGTACGACGGGCCCTTGTACGAGAGGCGGAAGACGAGATTGGTCACGGGAACGATCGCCGCACCGGCCTTGAAGGGATGCTCATCGCGAAACAGCGTGTGCGACGTGATGAATCCGCCGTGACTCCATCCCATGATACCCAGCCGGTTCATGTCGACGTACGGCAGCGTCGCGAGATAATCCACCGCCGAGATCACGTCGTCGACCTCCTTGCCGCCGTAGTCGATCGCCTCGTAGTGTGCCGCACCGTGGCCGGTGCTGCCGCGATAGTCCGGCGTGATGATGACGTAGCCACGCTGCACCGCCTCTCTCACGAACGGGAACATCGCCTGCGTCCAGTCGCCGTGCACGCCCCCGTGCACCCACACCATCGCGGCGTGTCCGCCAGGTCCGCGCTTGGACAGCGGGGCGAACAGATAGGCCGGGATCGTCATCCCGTCGGCGCGGCTCTTGTACGTGACCTTTCGGAATTCCATCACACCGGCGCTGCGGGCGGCGTAGACGCTGTCGGTGATCCGCTTCTGCTGGATCTGCCGCGCATAGTCGGCCTTCGGCAGGTCGCTGGGCCGATTGCTCACGTACAGCATGGCGGCGCGCGCGGAGTCGACGACGACGGGCGAAGGCGCTTGCGGCGACTGTCGAGGTCTGGCCGGCGCCGCTTGCGCCGCGGCCTGGCTCGCGACGAGCGCACTCGAACAGAGTGCGACGATGATTACGAGGGGACGTTCGAACGAAACCCTGCGCATGACGGAGACCTCGCGAGGTGGAGCGGAAGCGGCGTCGGCCGGATGGCCGTCCGGGCGTCGCGAAAGTAGCAAGGCCCCGCGCCGGGCCGCCAGTTGCAGTACCTTGACTCGGTGCGCGCCGACGACCGATGCGCGCAGCAGGCGGGCCAGCGTTCGGCACATCACACCTTCCCGTACGACCGTGCGACGGGTAATCCCATCGACCATGCCACGCAGCGTTCTCGTCGGCGCGATGGTGATGGTTGTCGTTGCCGGCTGTTCGCGCGACGCCGCGAGTCGGCCGCGTGGGTCGCCGCTCGTCGTCTACACGGCGGCGTCGATCACGCGCCCCGTCCGCACGGTGCTCGACAGCTTCGCACGAAGGACCGGCGTCTCCTACGAACAGGAGAGCGCCGCGAGCCTGGAGCTCGTGCGTCGCATCACCGAGGTGCACGCGGAGCCGGACGTCGTGGTCCTCGCCGACCCAGAGCTCTTTGCCAGTCTGCTCGAGCCGCGTTACGTCGCCTGGCATGCGCTGTTCGGGCGCAACCGGATGGTGCTCGCCTACACAACTCGCTCGCGCGGCGCCGCCGAGATCACCCCGAACAACTGGTTCGACGTCATCTCGCGTCCGGGCGTGCAGGTTGGCCGCGCGGACCCGAACACCGATCCGTCGGGGTATCGCACCCTGCTCGTCTGGCAGCTTGCCGCGCACCACTATCGAATTCCCGATCTCGAGGCGCGAATGTTCCGCGCCGCGCCGGTGCGCAACGTTCGCCCGCGCGAAGCCGACCAGGTCGCGCTGCTGCAGGCGGGGGAGCTGGACTACATCTGGACCTACGAGAACCTCGCGGCGCTCATGGATCTGCGCGTGATCGAGCTTCCCGATGCGGTCAACCTCGGGAGCGCTGCGGATTCCTCGACGTACGCCACGGCCACCACTCGTGTCGTCGGGAAGCGCGCGGGGGACACGATCACCATTCGCGGCCGGCCGATCCTGTTCGGGCTTTCCATCCCTCGTGCCGCACCCCATCCTCGCGTCGCGGAGCAATTCGTTGCCTTTCTGCTTTCCCCCGAGGGTCGTGCGATCCTCCGTCGCGAGCGTTTCGACGCGCTCGAGTCGCCGTCGCTAATCGGAACGCCGCCTCCAGTGCTGACCAGTCCGGTAAAGATGCGATAGCACTCTTGGCCGCGATCGAATCCCACCGCCGGCTCTTTCAACGGCGCACAACGTGCTCTTCAGCACCTGTTGCGCCGATCGGGCGCAAGGATTTCGACGACGGAGTCACGGGTGTCGCCCTACCGAACCTTTCTCGACGACGCGAGTCGTCTCTGGAATGCCTGGGACGTGA
>DASXHF010000321.1:0-2742 GCA_036488775.1 Gemmatimonadaceae bacterium
GGGTGCCGTTCTCGCCGCCGATTCCGGCGGCCGCCCGTCGTTCGAGGCACTCGTCACCCTACTCGGCCGATATCGTGATCGTTTAGAGGGAGTCGATCTCGCGCGTGCGGCGGACGCGATGGAGCGGCACTATCCATCGCGCCCCGAGACGTGGATGCTGACCTACCCGATTGCACATCGTGGCGTCGTGCGCGACGTAGTGAAGCGGTTCGAGTCCGGCGAGCGGGTGTACGCGGGATGGCATGACCGGCTCGCGACCATGCCGGCGCTTTCGTTCGTCGTCGAACAGATGATGGCGAACATGGGCAACGAGCTGATGGACACGACGCGCTTCGAGTTCTGGATGAAGCGGTTGATGGCCGACCATCCTGACGAGATACGCGAGCAGCGGATGTGGCTGTCGCAGGTTGGCCGGCTGCCTGTCGATTCGGGTCCGCCCGTGTCGGCGGCGGATCTGCGGAGAGGGCACCTGGAGATCGCGGCGACGAACCCACGCTGGGTGCTCTCTGGTGGGACACAGACGTGGCTCCGTGATACGTCGATCATGCCGGAGCTGGAGCGTCTACTGCAGCGCGATCTCGCCGCGTTGCGGGACAGCGTCGGAGTGCCCACCGTGTGGGGCACGCCGGCGAGCATGGCGGAGCGCCTGGCGATGCGGAAGGGAGCAATTCGGACGCGGCTGGCGGCAATTCAATTGCTGCGTGGCGAGACGCTCGCGGCGACGGAGTCGCTCGACGTCGTGGTGCGGGACGTCGAGGCGCGCCCAGGGTGTCCGATGCCGGAAACGATGCGGTGGCGGGCGGAGGCCGAGCTTCGGCTGGGACAGACGGATGCGGCGCGGGACGATCTCGCGTACGTGGCGACTACGGAGAGCTGGCAGGTGGCGGCGGTCGGGGATTCGGTGCCGCAGTTGCTCGGACCGCGGTATTCGGCGGAGTCGTGGATCAAGGCGAAGGAGGCAGCGAAGGAGCGGCATCGGATCTGTTTCGCGGCGGCGCGGGAGCGGCGGCGGGCGGAGAATCGTCAGGACGCACCTCTTCCCTAGGCTACGCGCTGACGGGGCCGCCTGGCGAAGCGCCTGGAATGCTTTAACTTGGGAGAACGAGTGCGCGGCCAGTCGCCGCGCGCCGTTGGTGCATCCATGCGCTTCCCGTACGCTGCCCCTCGAGGGTCTCATGCAGGGCGAGTCAGCAAGCCCTTTCGCCACGGCGGTCGCCGACCGCATTCGTGCCGCACGCAACGAGCTCACGGCCCGCTGGCTGGAGCGCATCGTCGCCCGGGTGTCGGTCGACCCGAATCGCGTCTTCCCGACCGACGACCTGCTCGATCACATGCCCCTTCTGGTCGAGGGGATCGGCGACTTCATCGGCTCGCCCGCCGAGCCGGTGGCCGCCCAGCCGGTCGTCATCGACCGCGCGCGGGAGCTCGGCGCGCTCCGATTCGCCCAGGGCTTCGCCGAGCACGAGCTCCAGAAGGAGTACGAGCTCCTCGGTGGCGTGCTCTTCACCTTCGTGCGCCGCGTCGCCGACGAAACGGGAGCTAGTGCCGACGCCGAGGCGGTGCTCAGCGTGTCGCATCGCATATTTCAGGCGATTGCGCACGTGCAGCAGGCCACCACGTCCGAGTTCCTCCGTCACGTCACCGCCGAGCTGCGCGAGCGCGAAGGGCGCCTCCAGGCCTTTCACCAGGCCCTCACCCACGAGATCCGCAACCGGATCGGTGCAACGCTCGGTGCGGGTCAGCTCCTGACACTGGCCGGCATCTCCGATGCCGAGCGCGACACGCTCGCCGCCGTCGTGGTACGCAACGCCACCGGGATGCGCGCCGTCCTCGACAATCTTCTCGAGCTGACGCGACTGCGGATCGCGCCGCGCCAGCAGCGGAACGTGCGTCTCCCCGAAGCGGCGGCCGAAGCAGCTCGGCAGCTTCGCGAAGCCGCCGAGCTGCACGGCGTCGCGATCCGTATCGCGCCCGACCTCCCGGACGTCGACGTCAACGCCGCCGCGGCGGAGCTCTGCCTGTCCAACCTGATCAGCAACGCGATCAAGTATTCCGATCCGGCCAAGCCGGAGCGATGGGTCGAGGTGAGTGGCCAGCTCACGGTCGACGTGCTCGGCCACCCGACCGAGGTCATGGTGGCGGTGACCGACAACGGGTTCGGTGTGCCGGAGGGCGCACGCGCCGGCCTGTTCCACCGGTTCTTCCGCGCGCACGCCTCGACGGCGCCAGGGATCGAAGGCACGGGGCTCGGCCTGAGCATCGTGCGCGAGATCATGGAATCGCTCGGCGGAAGTGCGTGGGCGGAGTTCCCCGCCGAGGGATCGCGATTCCTGCTGACGATGCCATGCCGGCGCGCCGCCGACGCGATCAACGTTCGGCCTCAGACGACGAGGTCGGAGGCGTAGCGCCGTTGGGTGTGCACAGATCGACAGCTCAGAGCGTGAGTGTCAGATACTCTTCGTCGGCGTACCCATCGGGCCCGTCGTGGAGCTTCAGTGAACCGCGCTCCAGACCATACGGTGTGAACCCCAGCGCCGCGTAGAGAGCGCGCGCGCCGGACTGTGTCGTGGTCACGGTCAGCGTCAGGCGTTCGACACCGGACATCGTGCGGGCGTGCACGATGAGCGCCTCCATGAGCTGACGTCCTGCCCCCATACCGCGCAGCTCCGGTCCGACGTAGACGCCGCGCACCCCGGCCTTGTGTCGCGCTTTGTGCCGCGTCTCGCGCACCAGTGCCGCCAT
>DASXHF010000322.1:0-5461 GCA_036488775.1 Gemmatimonadaceae bacterium
TGCCGGCGCGCCGAAACGCCCGGCCGGCATCCGTCCTCCCTCCCAATCGAGCCGCGGTACCGATGTTCTCCGAGCTTCCACTCGACGACCAGATCGGCAAGACCTTCTACATCAACGACGCGCTCTGGCGTCTCGCCTACAACCGCACGCTGGGCCGCTTCGCGCTGCGCCGCGTGAATGGGGAGATCACCCTCGAGCGCGCCGTCGAGCTGATCACTTCCGGCGAGCTCCTCTGGGATCCGCTCGAGTACTTCGAGTCGCCCACGACCGAGACGTCCGCCGCCTCCGTTCAGAAGTACGTCGCGCTGCTCACGGCCTTTCTGCACTCCCCCTTCGGGACGGAGATGAGTGATTGGGCGTTACGCGCGCGGCTCGACGCCCGCCTCACCGTCTACCGGACCTGGCTGACGCGGCGCGCGCTCAAGGCGGGCGACTCGTCCGATTCGCTCGGCCGCGGCACCGAGTAAGGCCATAGCGAGATGATCGGACCGACGCGCGCCACTCGTGGCGCGCGTCGGCATCGCCGTGGCGTTCCGGCTCGCCATGATCGGCGATCTGCCGTACACTACACAGCGTGACGGCCCCTCCCCCTCGCGCGCTCCACGCGATCGACGTCCGCCATCGCTACGGCGGTCAGACCGCGCTTGATGGCGTCACCCTGCTCGTCGACGCCGGTCGCGGCGCAGCACTCGTCGGGGAGAGTGGAGCAGGGAAGACGACGCTCCTGCGGTGCTTCAACCGCATGATCGAGCCGGACGAGGGGCGTGTGCTCGTCGGAGACGCCGACGTGCGCGCCCTCGACCCGGTGGTGCTGCGCCGCGGCATCGGCTACGTGCCCCAGCAGGGCGGCCTCATGCCGCACTGGCGCGTGCATCGGAACGTCGAGCTCGTCCCGTGGCTGCTCGGCATGGCCGACTCCGGCGAGCGTGCTGCGACAGCGCTTGCCCGGGTCGGGTTGAGCGTCGAGCGGTTCGGCAGGCGATATCCCCACGAGCTGTCGGGCGGCCAGCGGCAGCGAGTGGCATTGGCGCGTGCGCTCGCGGCGGAGCCCGGTGTGATCCTGCTCGATGAGCCCTTCGGCGCCCTCGACGCGATCACCCGCGCTGAGCTGCGCGACAGCTTCGCCGAGCTGCGCGGATCGCTCACCGTGACGACGCTGCTCGTCACGCATGACTTGGTCGAGGCCGCGGCACTGTCGGACGAGCTGGTGGTGATGCGCGCCGGTCGCATCGAGCAGCGCGGCACGCTCGACGCCCTCGCCTCCGCGCCGGCAACCCCCTACGTGGCGTCGCTGGTGGAGCGTGCGCTGGCGACGCCGACGCGGCTTCGCCTCGCATGAAGGCGATGGTCGTCGCGGCACTGTTCGCCGCCGGGCTCGTCGCGCAGCGACCGCCCGTCGTCGTCGCCTCGAAGCCGTTCGGGGAGTCGTATCTGCTCGCCGAGATGTTCGCGCAGCTGCTCGAGTCGCGTGGCATCGTCGTCGAGCGCCGGCCTGGCCTGGGTGCCACCGAGATCGCCTTTACTGCGCTTCGTCAGGGCGCCATCGACGTGTACCCGGAGTACACCGGGACCGGTCTCGTCGCCCTCCTGCACGACACGCTCACCGACTCGCTGCGCGGCGATCCGAGCCGCGTCTATGCGCACGTGGCCCGCGCCTTTGCCGAACGATTCGGCGTCCGATGGCTGCCACCGCTCGGGTTCCAGAACACGTATGCGATCGCCGTGCGTCGCGACGTCGCGGCGCGCGATCACCTCCGCACGCTCACTGACCTCGCACGCGAGAGCAGCCACCTCGTGGCCGGCTTCACGGCCGACTTCATCGGCCGCCCCGATGGTCTCGCCGGACTCGCCCGTGTCTACGGCGTGCATCCCAGCGCCGTGCGGCCGCTCGCGCCGGCGATCAAGTATCAGGCGCTGGCCGCCGGCAAGGTCGATGTGATCGACGGATACTCGACCGACGGTCTCCTCTCCCGGTACGATCTCACGACGCTCGCCGACGATCGGCATTTCTTCCCGCCATACGAGGCGGCGGCGCTCGTGAGCGCGCACCTTGCGCGCGACCGTCCGGACGCCATCGCCGCCCTGCTTCCGTTGAGCGGCCGCCTCGACGAGACGCGCATGCGAGCACTGAATCGCCGAATCGAGGTCGACGGCGAGGACGTGCGACGCGTGGCCTCGGATGAGCTGCGCTCGCTCGGATTGTTGTCGGATAGCGGTGCAACCGCCCGTGCGCGTCGCGACACCCCGTCCGCTGGTCTCACCTCATATCTCTGGCAGCGACGCGGGGAGATCGCGTCGCTCGCCGCGCGTCACCTCGAGCTGGTCGTTATTGCCTTGGGCGCGGCCATCCTCGTCGCGCTGCCGCTCGGTCTATTGCTCGAGCGCTGGCATCGCGGCGCCGAACCGCTGCTCGGTGCGCTCGGCGTCGTGCAGACCGTTCCGAGCATCGCGCTCCTTGCGTTCATGATTCCGCTGTTCGGGATCGGCGTGGTGCCCGCGCTCGTGGCGCTGTGGGCGTACGCGCTCTTTCCCATCGCGCGTGCGACGTACGGCGGCGTGCGTCACGCCGATCCCGAAGCCGTCGAAGCCGGCGCGGCGTTGGGGATGACCCCGTGGCAGCAGCTCGCGATGATCCGCCTGCCGCTCGCGGCACCGGTGATCATGGGAGGCGTTCGAACAGCAGCGGTGATCACCATCGGCGCGGCGACGCTGGCGGCGTTCATCGGCGCCGGCGGACTCGGCGAGCCGATCGTCGCCGGCCTCGCGTTGGCCGACACGCGGATGATCCTCATGGGCGCGCTCCCCGCCGCGGTATTGGCGCTCGTCGTCGACGGCGCGCTGCTGCTCGTCGAACGTCGCGTTGCACCGGCGCATCTGCGGCGCGGGTCGAGCAGCGGCGCTACTCCTCGGTCCGCATCTCGCGCTTGAGATTCGCGAGTGCCGTTCGGGCGTGGACGGCAACGTCCGACGACGGATATCGGTCGATCAGACGACGCAGCTCACCCATCGCGTTCCCTGGTTTGGCGAGGACGTCCAGGAAAAGGCTGACCAGCCGATTCGTCGCGTACACGTAGGCGGCGGATGGCGCCGTCGGGATGCGCTGAACCTCCTTGTAGAGCGCGACCGCGCGACCGACGTCACGCCCGGAGTCCGCATACAGGTCGGCGGCGCGAAGGCGCACGGCGACGTCGCGGGGAGACGCGAGCTGTAGCAGCTCCTCATACGAGGACAGCGCGCCTGCGACGTCGCCGCGAATGGCAAGCGCGTCCTGATAGGAGAAGTCCGACTCCGCGGGCGTGCTCGCCCCACTCGGCTGGATGAAGGCAAGGAAGGCAGCACCGCTGCCGCGGTTCGTGATGAAGCCAATGACCATGGTCAGGATGCCCGCGGCCAATCCAACACCCAGACCCCACGCGCTCGTACTGCGATGTTCTCGTATGGCGCCAAGAACGCCAAAGAACGCACCGAGGATGGCCACGCCGACGCTCCAAGCAACCAGCGGCAGCAGCGACGCGCCCTCGGGTCCTATGCGGTCGAGAAAGGTGGGCTGGTAGTCGTCGTGCGGTGTCTTCATTGCTGTCGCACCGCCATCCGCGCGCGCCCTCTCGCCTCCGCGCGTACGAGCACCCCGTCGCGCGTGACGAACAGCCCGCGTACATCGACGGAGTCGACCGTCGCACTCAGCGTGGCGGCGTCACCGAGCTTCCGGTTCAACCCTTCCAGCAGCAGCGAGCGACCGCGCGCCAACGCCGGCGCGACGGGTAACCGCGCCTTTTGGCGGAAGGTGTTGCGGAGCGCGTCGGACCGCAGCCACGCCAGGCTGTTGATGAGGCGGCTGTCCACCTCGAGATCGTAGTCGAGGTCGGGAACGCTGAGCATCCGGCTGCGTGCGTCGTACGCCGGAGTGCCCACGAGCCGGATCGTGCCGCGCGTGGCGCCCGAGAACCCGATGGTGATCGCCAGTCGCCCCTTCGTCGCCGGAGCCGCGTTGACTCGCCGGACGAACACCTTCTGCCCCGCGCCGTCGAACCGGTGTCCCACGAGCGCGCCTTCGAGTGCATGAGAGGCCGTGCCGTAGTCGATCAGCCCGTCCATCGTGATGTGGAAGCCGTCGGTCACCTCGCCGTGCGCGAGTGGCGGCAGCGGCAGTACGGCTGACTCCGGCGGGGTGCGCCCGGTGACGATCCGCGGACGGGCATCGAGGCTGATCGGTACCACGACCACCTGGTCGCGGCCATCCATCGTGCCCATGCGCAGCCGCACCGGCCCGAGCAGAAGCCAGACGTCGTCGGACAGCCGGATGGGATGCGCCAGAAGCGCCCACCATTCGGTCACCTGATCGCGCAGATCCACTTCGCCGACCTTCCGGTCGATCGCCGCGAGATGTTCCTGGAGGGCGGAGCGGGCCGACTCCACGACGCGTGCCGTCATGTCGCGATTCAGGATGCTGACGTCGCAGTGGTCGCGCGGGGCGTCGCTCACCGGCTCGACCCGGACGATCCGCGCCTTCGACGCCAGGTGATAGTCGGCCGTGAGGGTGAGTGGGGCCGCCAGCTCGACCGCCAGTCGCGGCCGCTCGGCGATACGCTCGCCGCCGCAGCCGGCGCTCAGTGTGGGACCGAGCGGCGGCTTGTAGAATCCACGGGCGCGGTAGGCGATGATGGCGCGGAGGTGGACCCATCCCCCGCGCCCGAAGGCGGTGAACGGCCCGCGGTGCGCCTCGAACGCGTAGTGCCGGCGCGCATCGGTCCCGATCATGCGAATGCTGTCGATCGAGCCGAAGGTGGTCGGCACCGCGTGCTCGACGACGCGCAGCATCGCCGAGAAGTCGTATCGCAGCGGCACGCTGAAGCGAGAGAGCTCGGCGTCCGAGTGAGGCGGTGCTTCGACGTCCGGCGGCGCGGACGCGGTCGACGGCGCCGGCCCGGTGCAGGCGCCGAGCAGCACACAGGCAACGATGGCAGCACGGAAGTCGGCTCGACGCAACGCTGAGAGGTCAGGCAGGAGCAGCTCCGAACACCGGGACTGGGGCGCCGTCGTGAGACGAACCCCGCGGACGTTCCGCAACACCGTACGAGGACTCTGTCATGCACGTCGATCCACGCGCCGGCAAGCCCGCCGAGCAGGCGATGCTCGCCAACATCCCGCGTCTCGTCTCCGAGTATTATCGGCGCCGCCCCGACCCCGCCGTGCGGGAGCAGCGCGTCGCCTTCGGCACCTCGGGTCATCGCGGTTCGTCGTTGAACGCGGCCTTCAACGAGTGGCACATCCTCGCCACCACGCAGGCCATTTGCGAGCATCGGCAGCGTCAGGGGATCGACGGGCCGCTCTTTCTCGGCATCGATACTCACGCATTGTCGGAGTCCGCGTACGGCAGCGCGCTCGAGGTGCTGGCGGCGAACGGCGTCACCGTGATGATCGATTCCCGCGACGGATTCACTCCAACGCCGGCGCTGTCGCA
>DASXHF010000354.1:0-6315 GCA_036488775.1 Gemmatimonadaceae bacterium
CCCGCAATGCCGTGAACCGCGCGCTCAGCGGTACGAACTCCCGCACGGCGTGATGTGCGCTGAAGCGAGTGATCACGTCCCAGACGCGTGTGTCATGCGGCGCCAGCTCGGCGCCGCAATCGGCGACCATCCACGCGGCGCTGTACAGGTCCATCGGCTCGAGGCGCTCCACGGCGCGGTGGAATCGCTCCGCGGCGCGGGTGTGCTCACCGCCTTGCACCGCGAGCCGCACGATCAGCGATTCGAGCAGCTCGCGCCCCTGGAACCACCAGTCGATCCGCGCGGCGAGCATGGCCTCTGCTGCGAGGAGCGAACCGTGCGCGGCCTCACGCTGATTGAGGCGCAATGCGGTCAGACCAGCGCCCGCATGGGCTCCGACTACGATCTCGGCCGCGCCGACCTGCGCCGCCAACGCTGCCGTCTCGCGGTAGATCGCCAGCGCGGCCACCACGTCTCCGCGTTCGCGCTCGATATGCGCGAGGTTGTACAGCGCGGCCAGTCGATTCGCGTTGTTGCGCAGGGTGGTATAGAGACGCAGCGCATCCTTGCACGCGTGGTGGGCCGCCGCGAAATCTCCGCGCCGGAGCTCCAGCACCCCGAGGTTCATCGAGGCGCTCGCGGCCACGTCGAGCGCTTGCGCGTCACGGGCAATCTTCAACGCCGCTCGAAACGCTTCCGCACCGGCGCGGTCGTCGCGCGTACGCGTGCGCGCCACTCCGAGCGAGAGGAGGGCGCGCGCCTCGAGCACACGATCGCGCATCGTGCGTGCGCGTGCAACGACGCGCAGCAGACGGTCGGTCGCCTCCTGCGGACGCACGGCAAGCAGCGTGATCGCGAGACGGAGCGAGACCTCTCCTGCCAGCGTTTCATGACCGCCCGCCTCCGCCATCCGCATCGACTCTTCAGCGATGCGAACGGCATCGTCGGTTCGCCCCATGCGAGCGAGCGCCTGCACCAGCAGCGACTGCGTCTGCAGCACGTCGGCCGGGCTGCCGAGTCGTTCCGCGACCGCGAGGAGCTCCTGGCATTCTGCTTCGGTCTCGTGCGTACCCTGTCCCAATCGCACCCGGGCCTGTAGCCGGCGCTGTTGGACCGGCAGAGCGCGGCCCGGCTGTCCTTCGAAGAGCGGCGACGCCAACATCGTGTCGCACCATCGTTCGACGTCCGCCCAGCGGCCGGACATCTCGGCCACGCGAGCCAGGTCGTCCTGCACCGCGAGCTGCTCGTCGGCTGCGCGCGCATGCACCAGTGCGAGCTTGAGAAAGTCGTTGGCTTCGTCGAGCGCGTAGAGCGAGATGGCGCGTGCGGCGGCGCTGCGGCACCAGATGTACGCCTTCGCGCCATCACCGCTGCGCGCGTAGTGCGACGCCACCTGATCGACCGCGTCCGGACATTGCGTCGCGAGAAGATCCGCGATGCGTCGGTGTGCGTGCCGCTGCCGGGTCGGACTCACGGAGCGCAGCACGGCGTCCACGAGCAGCGCATGACAGAACTGATAGCGATCGTCGCCGTCCTCGTGCGCTGGTTCGAGCACGGAGCCCGCCAACCCGTCGTCGACGGCGTCGAGCACGGCGTCCATCGACACGCCGGCGGCATCCGCGAGGAGGGACAGTGAGAAGCTCTTCCCGATCGCCGCGGCCACCACCAGGATGCGCAGCGCCTCCCGCGACAGACGCGCGAGCCGGCGCCCGACGAGGTCCGACATGCCCGCCGGCAGCGACAGCGATTCGGGGATGTGCCACACCCACGCGTTGCCGCTGTTCGTGAACACTCCCTCTTCCGCCATCGTGCGCAGCAGCTGCATCACGAGGAACGGATTCCCTTCCGTGTGGCGCAGCACGTAGTCCAGCAGATCGTCGCCCAGCTCCGCCCGGTGCAACGCCCCCTGCAACCACTCCCGCACCTCCGCCGCCGTCAGCCGCTCGAGCCGCAGCTCGCGCACCCGCTCGTCCCGCGACAGCCGCTGCCGACGTTCGCGCACCGGCCCGTAGGCTGCCTCTTCACTCCGGATGGTGAGGGCGATGCACACGCGCTCCGTGGTCAACTGAGCCAGGATGTACTCCAGCGCATCCCAGCTCGCCATGTCCGCCCAGTGCATATCCTCGAGCACGAGCGTGATCGGCCGCGCTTCGCTCGCTCCGCGGAGAAATGCGACCATCTCCTCGAGCATGCGGTGGCCCTGCAATGGATCGAGCGGCGCGGGGACGCCCGGGACCGGCGTGCCGGCGCGGAGCGGCGTCACGAGACGGCTCAGGAGCGGCCACGGACGGAGTGGGGCCAGTCCGAGCTCGTGCAGGCCGGCCAGTGCCTCCGCCCACACGCCGTACGGCGGACGACTTTCGCTTTCCATCGTACGACCCGTCACCATCACCGCGCCGCGCAGCCGAGCTTCCGGCAGCAGCTGTCGAACGAGCGTCGACTTCCCGACGCCCGCCTCGCCGATCAGCAGGCGAACATGTGGCGAGCTGTGCACGCTCTGGTCGAGCGCCGTCACGAGCGCGCGGAGCTCCGTGGCGCGACCGACGAAGCGGTTCAGCACGAGCTGCGGCGCGCCGTCGCTCGCCGCGCCGGCGACGACGACCTTGTCGCGCCCCTCGCGCTTCGCATCGAACAGCGCGCGGTCGGCTGCGGTGAACATGGTCTCGAACGTGTCGCCGTGTTGCGGCGCCGTCGCCACGCCGACCGACAGCGTCACGCTCATCGTGCGCTCCGGCTGATCGCGCAGGGGGATCGCCAGCTCCGCCGTCGTCCGGCGGATCTCCTCGGCGATCGCGCGTCCCTCGTCCGCGTCGAGCCCCGGGAGGAGCACCACGAACTCGTCGCCGGCGTAGCGGCCAACGTACTGTCCCGGTCGCAGCTTCTCACGGATCACACCGACCACGAGCCGCAGTGCGTCGTCGCCGGCAAGGTGTCCGAAGGTGTCGTTCACCGACTTGAACTGGTCGACGTCGACGACGAGCAGCGTCACCGGGGCGCCGGTCCGGCGGCGCTCCGCCAGCACGGCCGACGTCACGTTCGTGAACGCGCGCCGCAGCAGCGCGCCCGTGAGGTCGTCCTCCTCGGACACCAGGACGGCACCGGTCTTCCCCGACTTCCGCAGCGGCATCGCGCGCTGCGCCGCCGGCGGAGCGTTCACCGTTCCGCGGCGCACCATCTCCTCGAACTTCACGAACAGGTCGGGGTCGAACTGCTTACCGACCTCGCGCCGCATGATCTCGATCGCTTCCATCTGTGAGAACGCGCGCTTGTAGCTGCGCTCGGTCGTGAGCGCATCGTACACGTCGGCGACGCAGAGAATGCGCGCCGGCAGCGGAATCGCCTCCGCGGCCAGTCCGTCCGGATACCCCTGTCCGTCCCAGCGCTCGTGGTGGCTGCGCACCATCGGCGACACGTCCCACGGGAACTGGACGTCGGCGAGCATGAGCTCACCGGCTTCCGGATGCTTCCGCACGAGCGCCCACTCCTCGTCGGTCAGCTTGCCGGGCTTGTTCAGCACCTCGGCCGGAACGATCAGCTTACCGACGTCGTGCAGCAGCGCGCCGATGCGGAACCAGAACAGCGAGTTCTCGTCGAGTCCCGCTTTGGCCGCGAGCGCGCTGGACAGATCCGCCACCCGCTCGCAGTGACCCTGTGTGTGGATGTCCTTCGATTCGATCGACTCACCCCACTTCCGCACCACATCGAGGAAATCGCCCTCGAGGCGGGCCATGCGACGTCCGACGTCGGCGAGCTCGTGGCGCGCGCGCAGTTGGGTGAAGCAGCTGTGGGCGCGGTTGAGCGCCTGGAGCGTCTCGCGGTTCCGGCCGAGTCGGCCGTACAACTCCGCGAGCTCGCGATTGCTGTCGCCCTCGAGCGCCAGGTCGTTCGCCGCGGCGGCCATGTCGCGTGCCGCGGTGAGATGCTGCTCCGCGGCGGCCAGATCGCCCGTCTCACGGGCGATGATCCCGTACACTTTCTCCGCTTCTCCATTCGCGCGCGCGTCGTCTAGATGCTCGGCCAACGCCATCGCGCGGTCGCAGCGGCGCTTGGCTTCGGAGAAGTCGCGCTTTTCGATCTGAAGCGCCGCGGAGTTAACCTCGAGCTGGATGCGCGTCGAGAGACCACCGAGCGCGTTGGCGATCGTCAGCGCTTCCGTGAACGCCTCGTCGGCGGCGTCGTGCCGCCCGAGCGCCATGTTCGCCATTCCCAGATTGTTGAGCGCGACGAGAATGTTGTCGAGCAGCGAATAGAGCCGCCCGTGCGCGAGCGCGTCCTGGTAGTAGCGGAGCGCCTCGCGGAAGTCGCCGCGGATGCTGGCGAGCGTCCCCAGGTTCGTCATGACGTCGACCTGGAGGCGCGGATCGGTCGTGCTCGTGCCGCGCGCGAGTGCCTCGTGGAACAGCTGCTCGGCGTGATCGAGGTCGCCTTGCCGCCAGCGCACCGCGGCGAGCACGTTCAGCGCGTGCCCCAGCGCGTTTCGCTCGTCCCCCAGCTCCGCCGTCGCCACCGCGGCGACGGCGCAGTCTTCCGCGGCCTGATAGTCCGCGTCGACTTCATAAGAGCGCGCGATCCAGCGCATCAGCATCGACGCGAGCGATGGCGACGGCGCCGACATGGAGTGCAGTGCCTGCTCGTACAGCGCGCGCGCCTCGGTGCGGCGACCCAGCTTGTCCAGCGAGCGGGCGTCCTCGATCAGGGCGCGCGTCGACGCCTGCTCGCCTGGTGACTCGACCAGGCGAAGATGAGGAACGCGCGCGCTGCTGTCCGAGGTCGATGCCACGTGGTGCGCCTGGAGGCAGGGAGAAGGGCTGGGATCGCTCACAGGGCGCGGCAGCCCCGGACATGATGGGCTGCCGCGCCCTGTCGGCCCGGACCGCGGGCCATCGTTCTAGTGGACGATCGAGCTCAGCTCGACGCCACGATGTATCCCGAGCGGATCGCGGACCCGGATGAAGCGTTCACGGCGTCCGGTGTGCTACCGGCACAAACATCCGGCACCGCCGGCTTCATCGCTGGCATCAGCAACGCGACGCTGAGGCTCAGCTGCAATGCAATGTGACGAAACATGGTGGGCTCCCGTTTCGGCAGTACACGACCTCGCGTACCGCCACAGTGAAGGATCGAGAAAATGAATCAGCGGTTAGATACCGAGGGCGTCGAGCATGTCGGAGGCGAATTCCGCCACGACGTAACCACTGAAGTGCTTGATCCGACGGAAGACCACGTTGTTCGTCGCATCGACGTTCGACTGCAGCGACGGATCGACCAGCGATTCGTCGACACAGGTGGTGCCGTTGCAGTACTTCATCACGCGAGTGGCGTCCAGCGTCGCCTGGTCGGTGACGTACAGGTACAGCGAGACGTTCTTGTCCGGGCTGAATCGCATTGCCGGCTCGAACTGGACGCTCGGATGATCGGTCGCGGCATTCTTCACCACCGCGGTGATCGTCAGAGGCGCCGTCTCCGGCGTGCAGCTGTCGTTCCAGAAGTCCGGGCCGTAGCTCGAGCTCGAAAGCTCGCACACAGCGTTGGCCGGGATGTCGAGATGGCTCGCGCCAAGCGACAGCGATTGATCGACCGACGGATCGATCGTGAAGCTGTACGTGCCGTCGCTCACGCCCACGAGCGCCTTCTGCAGGGCGGTCGGCACGAACGGCGAGCTACGGAGCAGAGACGTGGGCTGCGCCGGTTTCGGCGAGGTTGCCTCGCCGGCACAAGCGGCGAGCAGGACGCTCGCCCCCACAATGCCGAACAGAGTGGATCGCATTCGACCTTGGAACGGGGTGCGCATTTCGACCTCTCGAGCCGAAGCTCGTCGATGGGGGTCGCACGAAGACTGCAAAAAGGGTCGAGCTGGGCGTGCGTCGTACTGCCACCCCTTTGGCAATGAGAAGGCCATCTGTCAGCGTTCGCGACACTGGTCAGACTGGCCCGTCCGTCAAACGCGCGAGCGCATGAGCGGACAAGTTGACGTGGTCATTCGGGCCTGTTGTCCGGTGCCGTTCGTCCCGGCGATCGTGCAGGCCGCGACGATCAGGGCGAATTGCACGGCGGTCCGTCGTCGTTTCGCCACCGGACGAGGCCCTGTCGAGTCAGGAAGTCCCGCATCTCAGATCGGCGCCGACGTCGATTCGGCGCGTCCGGTGCTCGACCAGGCGCTCCCGCTTCGGCCGCCCATGGGTCGTTCGGCAAGGTCCCGCAATGCCGTGAACCGCGCGCTCAGCGGTACGAACTCCCGCACGGCGTGATGTGCGCTGAAGCGAGTGATCACGTCCCAGACGCGTGTGTCATGCGGCGCCAGCTCGGCGCCGCAATCGGCGACCATCCACGCGGCGC
>DASXHF010000328.1:0-7289 GCA_036488775.1 Gemmatimonadaceae bacterium
CCGTTCCGTGCATTCCGTTGACGGGCCGCGTGACCGGCGTCACCGGCACGGCGATTGTATTGCTGACGTCGCGTCCTTCACCGCGGGGGTGAAGCACATCAGCGAGTCATCAATGGCCGAGCTCGGGTTGTCCCGGGGACAACCGACCGCGACGCGGTATGTCGCCGCGGAGGTGTCCTACCTTCAGGATCGCATCGTCAATGTGTGCTTCGTCGGCGAGGCCGGCGCGCGCGATCGCGAGTGGACGTTGATCGACGCCGGATTGCCTGGGGCGGCCGACAAGATCAAGCGCGCGGCGGCGGGGCTGTTCGGCGACGCCCGGCCGAACGCGATCGTGCTCACGCACGGCCACTTCGATCACATCGGCAGCGTGCGCGCGCTCGCGCGAGAGTGGGACGTCCCCGTGTTCGCGCACGAGCTTGAGCTGCCCTATCTCACCGGACGCTCGGCGTATCCGCCTCCGGATCCGCTCGTCGGCGGTGGGTTGAACAGTGTGTTGTCCGTGCTCTTTCCGCGCGGACCGATCAACCTCGGACCACGCGTCCAGGTGCTGCCGGCGGATGGCACGGTGCCGGGCATGCGAGGCTGGCGCTGGGTACCGACGCCGGGTCATTCGCCCGGCCACGTCTCGTTCGTGCGCGATTCCGATCGCACGCTCATCGCGGGTGACGCGTTCGTCACGACGAAACAGGAGTCATTCATCGCCGCGCTCACGCAGCGGCCCGAGATCCACGGTCCGCCGAAGTACTTCACGCCGGACTGGGACACCGCACGAGAGTCCGTTCGATATCTCGCCGACTATGCGCCGGCGGCGGCGATCACCGGGCACGGTCCACCGATGCGCGGCGACCGGCTGCAGTCCGATCTGCGACGCCTTGCCACGCACTTCGACGAATGGGCGCGGCCCGCGCACGGGAGGTATCGCGACCGGCCGGCGATCGCCGACGCGAGCGGCGTCGTCGACGTGCCGCCGCCACCGGTGAGCGCGCGCACCCTTGCCATCACCGGACTCGCGGTCGGCACCGCCGTCGGACTCGCTTACGCAATCAACCGACGCCGCCACGCCGGCGACGTGCGCGCCGACGACGCAGCGCTCGAGCTCGGAGAGCAGCTCGCCATCGCGGACGGGGGCTACGACGCCGCAGCGTCGCCGTCGACGATCGATCTGCGCTGATCCTCATCGACCATCGCCACACTCGCAGTCATCCCTTACCCAACGTCTCCATGGTACTCGCAGCCGAGCCACGTCGCGTGAAGCACGCGCACATCCGCGAGAACGGGCACGCGGCGCGTCACGGCGCCACCCGCGACTCGCACAACGTCGCCAGGCCGGAGCGCGTCAGCTCCGTGGCGCTCGGCGCCGCGCTCATCACGTATGGACTGCGCCGGCGCGATCCGGCCGGCGTCGCCGCGGCGATCCTCGGCGGCGCGTTCGTGCACCGCGGCGCCACTGGACACTGCTACGTCTACGACGCGCTCGGCGTGAGCACCGGAAGCGCGGACGCGGTGCTCGACCGGCCTACGCGCCCCGACGTCACCGGCCGCGCTGCGACGGTGAACGCGCGCAAGGCCGTGAAGGTGGAGCGAAGCGTCACCATCGCGCGGCCGCGCGCCGAGCTGTACGCGTTCTGGCGCAACTTCGAGAACCTGCCGCGGTTCATGGAGCATCTGGTGAGCGTGCGCATGCTGTCGTCCGACCGCTCGCACTGGGCCGCGAAGGGCCCCGCCGGCAGCACGGTCGAATGGGACGCCGAGCTCGTGAACGACTTGCCCGACACGCTGATCGCGTGGAAGAGCGTCGCCGGATCGGAACTCCCGAATGCCGGCTCGGTGCACTTCGCCGACGCACCCGCCGGGCGCGGCACCGTGGTGCGCGTCGTGATCGACGTCGAGCCGCCCGCCGGAAAGCTCGGCGTGATGCTCGCGAAGCTGTTCGGTGAGGACCCGGAGCGCGAGGTGCGCGAGGATCTGCGCAAGTTCAAGCAGCTGATGGAGACGGGCGAGATCACCACGTCGGCCCGACGTCGACGGGATTCGGCCTACGTCGGAGCAACGCCGACCGAGAAGGTGCGCGCATGAGAGCCGTGACGTGGCAGGGGACGCGAAAGATGAGCGTCGAGACCGTCCCCGATCCGGAAGTCGTGCAGCAGAGCGACGTGGTCGTGCGCGTGAGCGCGACGGCGATCTGCGGCTCGGATCTGCATCTCTACAACCACTACGTCACCACGCTCGAGAAAGGCGACATCCTCGGCCACGAGTTCATGGGCGAGGTGGTCGAGGTGGGGCGGGATGTGAAGACGCTCAGGAAAGGTGATCGCGTCGTCGTGCCATTCCCGATCGCGTGCGGACGGTGCTACTTCTGCAAGCAGGGCATCTTCGGCGCGTGCGACAACTCCAACCCCAATGCGGAGATCGCCGAGGGGCTCTACGGCGAGGCGGGCTCGGGGATCTTCGGCTACTCGCACATGTATGGCGGCTACTCGGGCGGACAGGCGGAGTACTGCCGCGTTCCGTTCGCCGACGTCGGTCCGATCAAGGTGCCCGACGGCGTGAGCGACGAGCAGGTGCTCTTTCTCTCCGACATCCTGCCGACGGGATGGCAGGCGGCGAAGCGCGGCGAGATCCAGCCGGGCGACACCGTCGCGGTGTGGGGATGCGGTCCGGTCGGCTACTTCGCGATTCAGAGCGCGTACCTGCAAGGTGCCGAGCGTGTCATCGCGATCGACCGGTTCCCTGAGCGCCTCGCGCTCGCGCGCGACGTGTGCAACGCGGAGGTCATCAACTACGAGGAGACGGACGACCTGATCGAGCTGCTCAAGGACATGACCGGCGGCCGTGGACCCGACGTCTGCATCGACGCCGTGGGGCTCGAGGCACATGGGCACGACTTCCTGAGCAGGAGCGACAAGATGAAGCAGACGCTCCGGCTGGAGATGGATCGTCCCACGGCCGTGCGCCAGACGATTCAGGCGGCGGCGAAGGGCGGGCGCGTCAGCATCATCGGCGTGTACGGTGGCCTGATCGACAAGTTCCCGCTCGGCAGCTTCTTCGCGAAGGGGTTGCGGATGGCGGCGGGGCAGTGCGACGTCCAACAGTTCCTTCCCGATCTGCTGCAGCGGGTGCTCGACGGCGACTTCGATACGACGTCGATCATCAGCCACCGTCTGACGTTGGAGGATGCGCCCGAGGGTTACAGGAAATTCTGCAACAAGGAAGACGGCTGCACCAAGGTGGTGATGCGCCCGTAGCATGACTGTCTGGCGGTCGTCGGCGCTACGAGCGTAACTTCGACGCATGAGCTCCGCCGACGACCCATCCCCGCCCGCGGACTCCGGCCGCCGAGACGACGCGCTCCGCCTCGCGGCCCTCGAGTCGCAGGTGGCTGCGCTCACCGAAGAGGTGACGCGCCTTCGCACGACGATCGCGGCGATATCGGTCGGCGCCGAGGCGTCGGCGAGCGCGCGTGCGCCATTGATCGATCGGCGAGGCGCGCCAAGGCTCAACCCCAACATCGCGGCGATGCTGCGCGAGCCCCCGCGCAGCGTCGGCGGCACCGGGGCTAGTGCGTCGCCGCACGAGAGCGTGTTCGCGCGCGCCACCGCTGCTGCGGGCGCGACCATCAGCGGCGAGGAGATCGAGTCGCTCGTCGGGCGATATGGCACGCTGCTGCTCGCCGCGCTCGTGATCCTGATGGGCGTCGGAGTGTTGATCCAGGTGGCGGTGAGCCGCGGGCTGCTCACCCCCGAGGTGCGAGTCGGCTTCGGCGCGCTCGCCGCCGTCGTCGTGGGCGGAGCGGGGATGTATTTCCATCGCAAGGGCGAGGTGCGCTACGGCAACGTCCTGCTCGCACTCTCGCTCGCGATCGTCGACCTCGTGGCGTGGGGCGCGGGGCCGCGCCTTCGCCTCATTCCGACCCCCGTCGCGCTCGCGATCGTGGACGTCGTCGCCATCGCGCTCGCGGCGCTCGCGCTGCGGGACGAGAGCGAGTTTCTCTTCTGTGTCGCGGTGGCGGGGGCGCTGTCGTCGCCGTTCGTCACGAGCCAGGGAGGGGGCACGGCACCGGCGCTGCTCACGTACGGCGCTGTCGTCCTCCTCGGTGCCATTCGAGCCGTGCGGCAACCGGACTGGTGGCGCGCCTTCTGGGTGCTCGCCGGCGGCGCGTTGGTCTACGCGCTCGCCTCCGCGGCGCTGACGCCAGGGCAGGGCTGGTACGTTCCGTTCGCGATCGTGCTGTTCGCCGACGCGTGCGCACTCGGAGCATTGCTGTGGGCGGCGGACGAATGGCGCGGGAATCTGGCGCGCGCCTTTCTCGTGGCGGGGTTGGTCGGCGTGCCCGTCGGTTGGGACCGAATGGTCACTGCGCCGACCGCGACGGTCGCTGCTGTCGCGCTCTCGCTCGCCGTGGTGACATACGCTGCGCTCGCGGTGCGAGAGGAGCGGCAGCCGTACTGGACGCTGAGCGCCGTCGCTCTTCCGCTGCTGTCGCTGGCGGTGGCGTCGGCCCGGACGCATGACGAGATGTCGGAGGCCGTCGTGCTCGGTCTGTGGGCGGTGTTCGCCCTCGGCGCGTGGCAGTTCGAGCGGCGGCGCGGGGAGCTCGAGCGCGGGTCGGCGCATCTTCTGGCGGGGGGCTTGCTGGGCGCCGGCTCCCTGGCGGCCGCGCTGTGGAACTATCCGCTGCCGCTCGTCGCGGGCCTGGCGGCGTGGGGGGTGTTGCTGTCGGTAGCGGCGCGAGAGGAGGACAGTCCGCTGCCGCTGATCGCCGTCGTGGTGTCGCTCGGCGGCGCGGCGCTGTCGGCGTTCGATCAGTTGGCGAGCCGAGCAGCGTACAGCTACGCGCCGTTCATGACGAGATCGTCGGCGTCGGCGCTCTGCGCAACCGTCGGGCTCGCCTTAGCGAGCGCGGTCATTGGACGAGGGAACGGGAAGGCAATCAAGTGGGCGGGGCGTCCGGTCCGGTTGGCGACGGTGATCGGGTTCGCGATCCTGTGGGGGCGGATGGAGCTGGCGCAGGCGTTCAACCGCGACGTGGCGATGTTTCTGTTGACGGCCTATTACGCGGCGTGCGGGTTGGTATCGATTCTGGTCGGGCGGCGGCTGGGGATACAGCGGTTGCGGTTGGCAGGATTGGCGCTGGCGATCTATGCCGCGGTGAAGGCGGTGGTGGGGGCATCGGACATCAGCGGGGTACTGCTCCGGGTCGGGGCGTACGGGGCGGTCGGGGTGTTTCTCCTCGCCGCCGGTTATATGTATAGAGAGCGCCGTGAGAGGGCTGAGGCGGTTGCGGCGCCGACGGGCTGAAGGCTCGGCCGGCCGGGGTGAAGGGGCGTTCCCGGAATCAACGCTCGATGTCACGGCGCGTGTTTGCGTGTTTCCCGACCGGTTGACTTCGATGTGATCCTCAATAAATTCAAGGGGCTACGGGATTTTGTGATCGGCTTCGCGCCGATCCCCGTGCCTCGGCTCACTGCGGCCGATCATGATGGGTCTCGCGCTCGCGATGCGAGCGTCGGGAGGGTTCGCAGACCAGCGGCGTGATCGTCGCTCCCGACAAGGAACGCAGGACAATTAAACGTCGGCGGTGGTAAGCCGGCGCGCCTTGGGTCCCCGCTCGCGCTGCAGAGGCGAGCACACCCTGGCGAGTGCGGATGGATACCGGCCCGATTCGGGCGCCTGGTCCACCCGCGTTTGTATTTGATGACGTGAGCTTGTCTCGGCGCCGGCCAGCGCGGCGGTCCCGAGTCCGACACCTGACGGGTTGATAGATATGGCACGCACGACACCGCTCGACAATTATCGGAACATCGGCATCATGGCGCACATCGATGCCGGGAAGACGACGACCACCGAGCGTATCCTGTACTATACCGGCAAGAACTACAAGATCGGCGAGGTGCACGAAGGCGCCGCGACGATGGATTGGATGGAGCAGGAGCAGGAGCGCGGCATCACGATCACCTCGGCCGCGACGACGTGCTTCTGGATGCGCCACGGTCAGTCATACGAGAAGGGGCACGGGCCGGAGTACCGCATCAACATCATCGATACGCCAGGCCACGTGGACTTCACCGTCGAGGTGGAGCGTTCGCTGCGCGTGCTCGACGGCGCCGTCACGCTGCTCGACTCCGTGGCCGGCGTGGAGCCGCAGACGGAGACCGTGTGGCGCCAGGCGGACCGCTACAAGGTCCCCCGGATGATCTTCGCCAACAAGATGGACCGCGTCGGCGCCGACTTCGACCGCTGCATGACGATGATCAAGGATCGTCTGAGCAAGCGGGCATTCGCGCTGCAGCTCCCCGTGGGATCGGGTGAGCTGTTCACCGGCCACATCGACGTCCTCGAGCGCAAGCAGTATATCTTCGACGAAGAGAGCCTCGGCAAGACGTTCGCCGTCGTCGACGTGCCCGAGGAGTACAAGGACGCCGTCGAGCTGGCGCGCCACGAGGCGCTCGAGGCCGCGGTCGAGCACGACGATGCGCTGATGGAGAAGTATCTCTCGGGCGAGGAGCTCTCGGTCGAGGAGATTCGCCGCGCCATCCGCAAGGCGACGATCGCGATGGAGTTCGTTCCCGTGCTGTGCGGCGCCTCGTTCAAGAACAAGGGCGTGCAGGCGCTGCTCGACGCGGTGATCGACTACCTGCCGGCGCCGAGCGAGGTGAAGGCGATCCAGGGGCACCTGCCGCACCACGACGAGCATTTCGAGGAGCGTCCGGTCAACGACGAGACGCCGTTCGCGGCGCTCGCGTTCAAGATCGCGACCGACCCGTTCGTCGGAAAGTTGACGTTCTTTCGGGTGTACAGTGGCGTACTGAAGTCAGGGTCCTACGTCTACAACGCGACGAAGGACAAGCGCGAGCGTGTGGGGCGTCTGCTCCAGATGCACGCGAACAAGCGTGAGGAGATCGAGGAAGTGCGGGCCGGCGACATTGCCGCCGCGATCGGGCTCAAGGAGACGCGCACGGGTGACACCATGTGCGACGACGAGCATCCGATCATCCTCGAAGCGATGAAGTTCCCGAACCCCGTGATCGACGTCGCGATCGAGCCGAAGACGAAGGCCGACCAGGACAAGCTGGCGATCGCGCTGAGCAAGCTCTCGGAAGAGGATCCGACCTTCCGCGTGCACACGGATGCCGAGACGTCGCAGACGATCATCTCGGGGATGGGCGAGCTGCACCTGGAGATCATCGTCGACCGCATGATGCGCGAGTTCAAGGTCGACGCCAACATCGGCCGGCCGCAGGTCGCGTATCGCGAGACGATCAAGAAGCGCGTCGAGAAGGTGGAAG
>DASXHF010000242.1:0-8068 GCA_036488775.1 Gemmatimonadaceae bacterium
CTTCGACGTGTCGCATCAGAAATGCTTCTCGCTGTTCCACCGGCAGCGCCGCCAACGCGCGCCGGATCTCCTCGCGCCATGCCGTCGCGACGTCGTGCGTCGCGCCTCCCGCTGTGTCAGGCACCTCGCCGTACTCCATCAGCTGGGCGTGCCGACGCGCCTTGGCGCCCGCAGTCCGGCAGCGGTTGGCGAGAATGCGGAACAACCATGGCTCGAATGCCTCTTCTTCCCGATATCGCGGCAGCGCACGGTGCACCCGGACGAACGCGTCCTGCACGGCCTCCTCGGCGTCGGACTGGCTAGCGAGCATGTGGAGTGCGAAGCGTAGGCAGCGCGCGTAGTATCTATCGACGAGCTCGGCAAACGCCCGGACGTCGCCGCTGCGGGCCTGCTGCACGAGCCGGCGCACGACGGCCTGGCCGGACGGAGCCGAGTCCAGGTCGCGATCTGCAGGCACGAGCCGAAGGGGAGGCGTCATCGTATGGGCGAAGGCGGTTCACGTCGCAGAACCGCCGGGAGGGCGGGCCGGTCACAATCTGGCGGCTGGCGTCCAAGAAACGACGAGGCTCGTCCGTTGACAGCTAACCCCGCGCCGCTTAACTTCTTAGGCTCTACGCCACACGCTCACGAGCATTCTCATGTCCTACGCAATCATTCGCACCGGCGGCAAGCAGTTCCGCGTCGAGCCGGGTAAGAAATATCGCTTCCCCACCATCGTGGGCGAGGCCGGCGGGTCCATCGAGTTCAACGACGTCCTGCTCGGCAGCGACGGCAAGAACGTCAAGACGGGCGTGCCCGTGCTGTCCGGCGCCAAGGTCACCGGCGAGATCGTCAAGCACGGCCTGGGCGACAAGATCATCGTCTTCAAGATGAAGCGCCGGAAGAACTACGCGAAGAAGCAGGGGCACCGGCAGGGCTTCACGGAAGTGAAGATCAACGACATCACACTCGGCTGACGCGAGGAGATCATGGCTCATAAGAAAGGCGTCGGCTCGTCGCGCAACGGCCGCGACAGCAACCCGAAGTTCCGCGGCATCAAGAAGTTCGGCGGCGAGCGGGTCATCGCCGGCAACATCATCGTGCGCCAGTGCGGCACGAAGTGGCACCCCGGCAAGAACGTCGGGCTCGGCACCGACTACACGATCTACGCCCTCGTCGACGGGATCGTGAAGTTCGAGCACAAGAGCAAGACGCGCCAGAAAGTCAGCGTCTACCCCGAGCAGACGACCTCCGCGGCATAACCGCGCCGCGACACCGAATGCCGAGCGCCTCTCGCACCGATTGCGAGAGGCGCTCTTGCGTTCGGCCCGCGGCGCGCAACTTTCAGTCGTCGCACGCGTAGGTTCGACACGGGCACTCTCGGAGGAGACTATGCCGATCTGGAACGCGCTGAAGCGTGAGCTCGACCGGGCAGGGCAGGCGGCGCAGGGCGCACTGGACGAAGGACGCCTGCGGCTCGAAGTGCACCGCGCAAAGCAGCGCGCCGAGGCCGCCGCCGCATCGCTCGGCTTCGCGGTGTACCGCGCCCGCGCCGCGGGCGGCGAGCTGGAGACGGAACGCTATACGGTGCTCGCGCAGAGCATCGCGACCGCGGAAGCCGAGGTGAGCCGACTCGAGACCGAGATCGCGCTCGCGACCGCGCGGCGGCGAGAGCCGGGAGCGCTCTGAGGAGTACCAAGTGTCAGCCGTGAGTTGTCAGTTACGGCGTCTTGTAACTGGGCGGCAGCGTCCTGTACCGCTGCTCCAGCAGATCCTGACGGGATGGCTCGCGCACTTCCTGACCGCGCACGAACACCCGCTCCGCCTGCGACGAGATCTCCAGTGGGTCGCCGCTCCACACGACCACGTCGGCGATCTTGCCCGGCGCCAACGAGCCCACGCGGTCCGCCACGCCGAACGTTTCCGCCGGCGTCAACGTGATCGACCGGAGTGCCGCGTTCCAATCCATTCCGTACGCCACCGCGTTGCCCGCCTCGATGCGCACGTTCCGGACGTTGAACGCTTCTTCGTCGCCACCGCCGGCGTTGCCGATCACCGTGACCGGTACTCCGGCGCGGCTGAGGATCGCGGCGTTCTCCTGTCGTTGGCCCAACGTGCTGAAGCTCTCGGGGATGTTGTTCATCGCCCCGGTCAGGACCGGAACCTTCGCCGCTGCCAGCTTGTCGGCGACTTGCCAGGCCTCCGCGCCGTTGGCGACGATGAGCTTGAAGTTGTAGTCCTTGGCGAGCTTCATCGCCGCTTCGATGTCGCTCGCCTTGTCGGCCTCGATCATCAAAGGCAGGCGGCCGTCGAGCACCGGAAACAGCGCTTCGAGATCGAGCCGGCTCGCGGCCAGCGGCCGTAGCGCCGCGCGATCGAACTCCGCGCGCCGCGTGCGATACACCCGCGCGTCGTCCAGCACTTCGCGCAGACGCGCGATCGTCTCGGCGCGCGGCATCGGGTTGGGACCGCGGGATGGCCCGAGCACCGCGACCATCGCGACCGGCGCCCGGAGAGTCATGTCGCTCGCCGACCCGGGCACCAGATGGATCGCTCCGGCCTGGCCCGGGATCAGTCCGCCGCTCGGCGTCACCAGCACCGTGGTGATACCGGAGCTGCGCGCGGGCGAGATGAGGACTGAGGTGTTGTTGAGACCGAGCCACGGTTGGAAGGCGGCCGCGATCCCTTCGCGTCCACGGGCTGTCGCTTCGCGCGTCGCGCCGACGGCGCCGATCTCCACCACGCCGAGCTGCGTTGCCGCGTTCACGAGACCGGGCGTCACGATCTTGCCCGTTGCGTCGATCCGTTGTGCGTCCGCCGGCACGGCGACGTCGGCGCCCACGGAGACGATGCGGCCGTCGCGCATGAGCACCGTGCCGCGCTCGATCGCCGGTCCGCTCACCGGATAGATCTTCGCGCCGACGATCGCGATCGTCTGCGCAGGCAGCGCCGGCGCGAGCACCGCGACGAGCACCGCGACCGAAATTGAGCGAGCGCGCATCACTTGGTTCCTCCCTTGTTGGCCGGGACGAACCCGAGCTCGAAGTCCGTCCGCCACTGAGACGACGGATCCAGGCGATCGAAGAGCATCGCACCGTCCACCCACACCTTCTCGGCGCGCGAGTACACGCTGAACGGGTCGCCGGACCAGAGCACGACGTCCGCGTTCTTGCCCGGTTGGATCGAGCCGGTCACGTTGTCGATGCCGAGCGCCCAGGCGGCGTTGATCGTCATCCACTTCACCGCGTCGTCCTCCGACACCGGCACGCCGATGCGGTTACCCTCGGCCATCGCCTTCGCGGCCTCCTGATTGAGCCGCTGTTCGCCGGATGCGTCGTCCGAGTGCATGATCGTGCGCACGCCGGCGCGATTGAGCAGCGCCATGTTGCCGCGCACTGCGTCGACCGCCTCCAGCTTGAACGCGCCCCAGTCCGCCCACACGCTCGCGCTGATGTCGTTTGCCGCGAGCAGGTCGGCGATCTTGTAGGCCTCCACGCCATGGTGGAACGAGCGGATCTTGTAGCCGAACTCCTTGGCGATGTCGATCATCTGCGCCATCTCGTCCGCGCGATAGCAGTGGTTGTGCACCAGGATGTTGCCGCGCAGCACCTCGGCGAGCGTCTCGAGACCGAGATCCCGCGTTGGCGGATCGCCCTGATGATCGCGGTTCCACTTGTCCCAGCGACGGCGGTACGCCTCGGCCTGAATCCAGGCCGCGCGATATCCCGCGACGTTACCCATGCGCGTCGACGGCCCGCGCTGCGCATACACCCGCTTCGGGTTCTCACCGCACGCCATCTTGAGCCCGTACTTCGCGCCGGGGAACTTCATTCCCTGAACGGTCCGCGACGGCACCACCTTGAGCACGACGCTCCGTCCACCGATCAGGTTCGCGGAGCCCGGGAGCACCTGGATCGTCGTCACACCGCCCGCGAGCGTGCGCGGGAACTGGGGATCCTGCGGCCACACCGAATGCTCGACCCACACGTTCGCGGTCACCGGCGCGGTCGCTTCGTTGACGTCGTTCGTCTGCGTCCCGTTGTCCGCCGGCACACCGCCCGCCCCGATGTGCGAGTGCGTGTCGATGATTCCGGGTGTGACGTACTTGCCCGTGCCGTCGATCACCAACGCGTCGGCCGGCGCGGCGACGCTGGCGCCGACGTCGGCAATCTTGCCGTCGCGCAGCAGCACGCTGCCATTCCTGATCGTCGGACCGGCAGCGGTGAGAATGGTGACGTTGCGGATCAGCGTCGGCCGCGAGGCGAACGGACGGTAGGTGCTAGGAAAGGGGTTGGCATTCGGCGTCGACAAGCCGCCGAGCATGGCGGCGACGCGAGCGGTGTCGGCAGCGCGAGCTTGCGGTTGTTGTGGCGTGGACTCCTGTGCCGCGCCGGTTCGACCGAGGCAGGCGAGTCCGACGGCGAGCGCGATGGCGGTGTAACGCATCGTGCGGGCGGTCCTCGTGGAGGGAGGGAGGCTGTTGAACGAACTACGCAAGCTAGGGAGCGCCACGCAGGCAGGCCAGGCCGGGTGACACTTGGCTGTCAGCTCAATGACTGAGCAGGGTCACGTCGTCGCTGCACAAGCCGTCGACGCCGAGCGCGGCGAGATGCTGCGCGTCCATCGGATCATTGACCGTCCATGCGATCACGTGTCCGCCTTCGGCGTGCACGATCGACACGAGCTCCGGCGACGCGAGCGACCGGTGCGGCCAGACGTCGCTCGCGCCCGTCTCGGCCATCGACCGAGCCACGTCGAGCGGCGCGTCCTCGAACAGGATGCCCAGGCGGACATCGGGATCGGCGCGATGAGCCCGCGCGATCATCGCGTGGTCGAAGCTGTGCAGCGCGAATGCGCCCCGATACGACGTGAGCGTCTGCAGCACCGGGATCTCGATGCCCGACGCTTTGATCTCGACGAACAGCGTGGCGCGGCCGTCGACCAGGTCCATCAGCTCTTGCAGCGTCGGGATGCCGACGCCGCGCGCGAGCTCGTACCGGCGCAGGGCCGCTAGCGGCACCGCGGCGATCGCTCGGCCGTCGCGCAGCACCGGGTCGTGGTGCACGACGACCACCCCGTCGGCCGTCGTGTGTACGTCGAGCTCGAGCCCATCGGCACCTGCTTCGAGTGCGAGGGCGAAGGCCGGCAGGGAGTTCTCCGGAGCGCGGCGGGGCATGCCGCGGTGGGCGATGCGTAACGGACCAGATGACACGGGGTATTGGGGAGAGACGATGATATCTTATTCCGGCGAACGCCGCCCGCCAGCGGCTGTTAACGTCATTCCGCTCCCGGCGTCCAACTCAGCGGACTGCATGATCGATGTCACCGCGGGTGCCCCCCCACACGGGCAGGCCGATGATCGCACCGACCTGGACCTCATCGCCCGGTGGCACCAGGGGGACGAGCGGGCGGCGACGCTCCTCGTCGAGCGTCATGCGGACGCGGTGGCGCGGTTCGTCGCAAGTGTGGACGGAGGGACGCGGGCCGACGTCGAGGAGCTGGTGCAGGACACGTTCGTGCGCGCCTTCGGGTCCCTGGAGGGCTTTCGCGGCGACAGCTCCCTCCGCACCTGGCTCTTCACCATCGCGCGGCGGCTCCTGCTCGATCGGCGGCGGTCGGAGCGCCGGCGGGGGACGCAGGTGGAAGTGCACGACGAGGATGCAGTGACGGACTACGACGCACTCGATGCGGTGGTGGCGGACGAGACCGAACGTCGTCTGCGAGACGCCGTTGCCCGGCTCACGCCGACGCAGCGGGAGGTCTTCACCTTGCGAGTGAGCGAAGGGTTGTCGTACAAGGAGATCGCCGACGCGGTCGGCACGACGGAGGGCGCCGCGCGGGTGCACTATCACAACGCGATGCGCGCGATCAAGGAGTTTGTCGATGAATGATTGCCCGAATGGCGAGCTGCGGGACCGGCTGCCGGACCTGCTTCACGGCCGGCTGACGCCCGAGGCGCGCCGGGAGATCGAGGCGCACCTCGCCGGCTGTCTCGACTGCCGCGAGGAGCTCGAGCTGCTGCGCGGCGTGCATGCCTCGTTGCGGCGCGCGCCGGCGGTAGACATCGGCCGCATCGTGGCGGCGTTGCCGGCGCCGCGGCGCACGACGCGTCGTGTCTGGGCCGGCTGGCGCGCCGCCGCGGCGGTCGTGCTGATCGCCGCCGGCGGGACGTCCGTGGTCGTCGCGCGGTCGCGTCATGTCGCGGGGCCGGCCGGCGCCAGCGAGCTCGCGGTCGGCGGCGGTGCCATCGGCGACCTGAACGACCGCGAGCTGTCCACCCTCGTCAAGCAGATGGAATCGCTGGATCCTGTGCCGCCGGCGGACGTGGAGAACGCGGCGGCGGTATCGCCGCTGCCACCGCCTCCCGGAGGCGGCGAATGATTCGCACGCTCGCCCTCTCCCGATTGGTCCCGCTTGCGGTCGCGTTGGTCGCGCTGCCGGCGGCGACGACGCGCACGCTCGCCCAGGAGAGCGGCGCCGTCGGTCCGCTGTCTCGGCAGGATGCCGGCGAGCGAATGCGGCGGCAGCAGCTCGAGCAGCAGCTCAGGCAGAACTTCTGGCGCATCTCCAAGCAGCGGATCGGGTTCACCGACGAGCAGATGCAGCGTCTGGCAGAGACCACCCGCCGCTTCGACGTGCAGCGCCGGTCGATGTTTCAGGACGAGCGCGCACAGCGCGAGATCCTGCGCACCGAGATCCTGGCCGATGCGCGCGCCGACCAGGCGCGGGTGGCGGCGGCGCTCGATCGGCTGCTGCAGATCCGGCGGCAACGCATCGATCTCGAAACCCAGGAGCAGCGCGAGTTCGCGACCTTCATGACTCCCATTCAGCGCGCGAAGTTCGCCGCGCTGCAGGAGCAGGTGCGTCGCCGGGTGGAGGCGCTGCGCCGCGAACGCCCCGACTCGATGCAGCCAGCCGCACTCGGCCCACGCTGAGCGCGGGCACTCCCGTTGCAAGGGAGATCGCGCATGACCAACGACCACCTCGGCACATATCTGAACGACCATCTCGCCGGCGCGGTGGCGGCGGTGGAGCTGCTCGAGCACCTGGAGAAGGCCCACGCCGGCACAGCGGTCGCCCGCGACTTGTCCGAGCTTCGGGCGGAGATCGAGGCCGACCGCCAGACATTGGAGTCGTTCATGAAGCGGCTGGGCGTCGCGGAGAGCGGGCCGCGCAAGGCAACGGCGTGGCTCGCCGAGCGGCTCGCCTGGTTGAAGCTCCGGCTGGATGACTCCGGTCAGGGGGCGTTCCGGTTGTTCGAGTCACTGGAGGCGGTGTCGCTCGGCATCGAGGGAAAGCTGGCCCTCTGGCGCACGCTCGCCACCGTCGCGCCGGCGGCGCCGGAGGTGCGCGGCCTCGATTACGAGACGCTGATGCTGCGCGCGGTCAACCAACGTGGACGCGCGGAGGCGCTACGCCTCGACGCCGCGCTGCCAGCAATCGCCGTCGCCCAGCCGTCGGCCTGAGCCTAGCTCGCGGAGCGGCAGTCATCGCCTCGCTGATTCGGGCTCCGAGTGACCTCGTCACGCGGGGATGACACCGGAACGCACTCCCACGACACGTTCGCGCGTCGCTCCACGTGCGCTCGGTGATTCCCACGTGAGGGATCGCGATTCCCTCGCCTCCCCTCGGCACCTGGTGTAAATTCGGGCGGTAGCAGTGCGCGCCCGGGTGGCGGAATCGGTAGACGCAGGGGACTCAAAATCCCCCATCCTTCGGGATATACGAGTTCGAGTCTCGTCCCGGGTATTTTCGCACAACGACTTGCGCGTGAGAGCGTTGGTGCCGGAAGGTGCAGCGGGCCCGCGTGTGCCCCTTCGTGATTTCTGCCGGACGCGGAGGGGGGCGGCGTGAGCTGGTTCGTTCCCACCTTGTTGCGGGGGCGAAGGCGAAGGACCCGCAGTTCTATGGCCGATTCTTGCGACCTCGCCCGTTCGAGGCACTTGCGTCGCGGCCTCGTCCTGCCGCACTCGCCGGACTCGATACGCTCTATCGCCAGCTCACTGCATCATGCGACTAGACCAAACCGACTGATTCAGTCGCAAGAGCACCTGGTCTAACGATGGTGGGACCAGAGCCGGCTTATGCC
>DASXHF010000052.1:0-20560 GCA_036488775.1 Gemmatimonadaceae bacterium
GCCCCAGCTTGGTGATCTGTCGGTCGTGATAGATCGGGATGACCGGGAGGGAGTCGACGGCCGCGCAGGCCGTGAGATCCTCCTCGAACCCCGCGGCGGCCAGGGCCCGGCCATGCGCCGCGGTATTGAAGAGCCGCATCAAGTTGTCGCCGTACTTCCGATCGATCATCGAGGCGGCGAGGGCCGCGTCGTTGAGCTCTACTTCCGCCAGTCGCTTCGAGACGTGATACACGTACCGTCCGGCGCAAGCCGCATCCTCGAGCGCGAACTGACGGTCCTGACCGGCGCAGAGGAGGGTGATGTCCGCCCCGCCGCGGAGCGCGGCGCGCAGCATGCTGCTCACGCCCGTGAGATTGACGTACGATGCAACCACGACGTCACGTGCGCCTTGCAGAGCGAGGAGGGCGCGGGTGCCGTTGGTGGTAGCGAGCAGGACCGTCTTCCCTTCGACGGCCTCGGCCGTGTACTCGAGCGGCGAGTTGCCGAGGTCGAACCCCTCCATCTTCAGCATGCGGCGCTCGCCGGCCAGACGGAACGCGCCCCGCTCGAGCTGCTTGGAGCGCGTGATCGCCTCCTCGGAGCTCTCGAACGGGATCACCGCGCGTGCACCGCGGGCCAGCGCGGTCGCGATCGTCGTCGACGCACGCAGCACGTCGATCATCGCCACGACGCGCCCCTGCACCTCCTGCGGCGTCAACTGCTGCACGCCGAACAGCACGTCGATCCGCACCTAGCCGGGCTCCTTCATCAGATCCGGCTCGCGCTCCAGGAACTTGGTGTCGAAGTCGCCGCTCTGGAACCGCGGGTTCTGCATCACGCGCGCGAGAAACGGAATCGTCGTCGTGGGGCCTTCGATGATGAACGTCTCGAGCGCGAGACGCATCTTCGCCAGCGCCTCTTCGCGATCGCGGCCCTGACAGATGACCTTCGCGATCATCGAGTCGTAGTACGGCGGCACCGTGTAGCCGGTGTACACGTGGGTGTCGAGCCGCACGCCGTTGCCGCCCGGCGGATGGAACGTATGGATCTTTCCTGGCGACGGCTGGAAGTTCCGCGCCGGATCTTCCGCGTTCACGCGTACCTCGATCACGTGTCCCCGGAGCGGGGGCAGCGCGGTGACGGAGAGCCGCTCGCCTGACGCGACGCGGATCTGCTCCTTCACGAGGTCGACGCCGGTGAGCATCTCGGTGACCGGGTGCTCCACCTGGATGCGGGTATTCATTTCCATGAAGTAGAACGACCCGTCCTGGTCGAGCAGCATCTCGATCGTGCCGGCGCCGACGTAGTCGATCGCCTTCGCGCCGGCGACGGCCGCGTCGCCCATCTTCTTGCGCAGCTCGGGCGTCATCGCCGGGCTCGGCGCCTCTTCGATCAGCTTCTGGTGCCGGCGCTGCACCGAGCAATCACGCTCGCCCAGATGGATGACGTTGCCGTACTTGTCGCCCAGGATCTGGAACTCGATGTGCCGCGGATGCATGAGATACTTCTCCACGTACACGTCGCCGTTGCCGAAGGCGGACAGCGCTTCGCTGCGCGCGAGCTGGAACGAGCGCGCGAAGTCGTCGACGTCCTTGGCGACGCGCATCCCCTTGCCGCCACCGCCGGCGGCGGCCTTGATGATCACCGGAAAGCCGATCTTCTTCGCGAACTCGAGCGCCTCGTCCACGTCCTCGACGGGACCAGGTGTCCCGGGGACGATCGGCACGCCGACTTCGGTCATCGCCTTTCGCGCGGCCGCCTTGTCGCCCATGACGCGGATCTGCTCCGCCGTCGGCCCGATGAAGGCAATGTTGCTCGCCGTGACGATCTCGGCGAACTCCGCGTTCTCGGCGAGAAAGCCATAGCCGGGATGGATCGCGTCGGCACCGGTGATCTCGGCGGCGGCGATCAGGCGTGGAATCTTGAGGTACGAGTCGCGCGCCGGGGCGGGGCCGATGCAGACGTCGTCATCCGCGAAGCGGACGTGCAGCGACTCCCGGTCGGCCTCCGAGTACACGGCCACCGTCTCGACGCCCAGCTCCCGGCACGCGCGGATGATGCGCAGCGCGATCTCGCCGCGATTGGCGATGAGGACTTTTCTGAACATGCGGCGGCTCAGCCGGTCGAGTCGGTCTCGAAGCCGGACCAGCTCGTGTCGCTGGTGCCGGCCACGCCTTGCGCGCGAAGGGCGAACTCGCTCGGGCTGGTGGCGAAGAAGACGGCGCTCTCGTAGGAGATCGTGCCGTGCGTGTAGTGCGCCATGATCGACTGGTCGAAGCTCTGCATGCCGTACTGCACCGTGCCCTCCTTGATCAGGTCCGGGATGTTGAGCGTCTTGTCGGTGTCCCGGATCTGGTCGCGCACGGTCTGCGTGTTGATCAGCACCTCGCACGCGGGCACACGGCCCGGCTTGTCGATGCGCGGGATGAGCCGCAGCGAGACGACCGCCTGCAGCGCGCTCGCGAGCGCGTAGCGGACTTCGGCCTGCTGGTGCGGCGGATAGAACGACAGCACGCGGGCGATCGTCTGCGTCGCGTCGGTGGTGTGGAGCGTACTGAACACGAGGTGCCCCGTGTCGGCGGCCTTGAGCGCGGTGTCGAGCGTCTCGAGATCGCGGATCTCGCCGATGAGGATGACGTCGGGATCCTGACGGAGCACGCGGCGCAGCGCCTGACCGAACGTCGACGTGTCGGTGCCGACCTCGCGCTGATTGATGTTGCAGTTGATGTCGCGATGCAGGAACTCGATCGGATCCTCGATCGTGATCACATTCGCCTTGCGATGCTCGTTGATGTGCTGGATCATCGCCGCAAGCGCGGTGCTCTTACCCGATCCGGTGATGCCGGTGACCAGGATCAACCCACGCGGCTTGAGCGCGATCTGCTCGAGCACCGGCGGCAGATTGAGCTCCTTCAGCGTCTTCGCCTGGTACGGGATCGAGCGCATGGCGTAGCACAGCGAGCCGCGCTGCTGGTACACGTTGCAGCGGAAGCGCCCGATGCCGGGCACGCCGATGGCGAAGTCACACTCCTTGTTCTCGGTGAACTCCTTGACCTGGCGCGGCGTCATGAGCTGCTCGGCGAGCCCCTTGAGATCCTCCGGCTTGAGCGGCTGCTGCTCGAGGGAGATGAGCTCGCCGTTGACGCGCAGCGTGGGCGGCCGACCCACCTTGAGGTGCAGGTCGGAGGCGTTGCGCTGCACGAGCTGCTGCAGCACTTCCTTGAAGTTGAAGCTGCCGCCCGATGCTCCAGCGGCGGCGGGCCCACCGGGTCCTGGCGTCGCCATCGGCTTAGCCATTCGGATCGATGCGGAAGAGCGTCTGTCCGTACTCCACCGGCTGCGCATCGCTGGCGAGGACTTCGACCACCACGCCGGCGACCTCGGACTCGATCTCGTTCATGATCTTCATCGCCTCGATGATGCAGAGGATCTGCCCCTTCGAGACGCGCGTGCCCACGCCGGCGTACGGCTTCGTGCCGGGCTCCGGGGCGGAGTAGAAGGTGCCGACCATCGGCGACTTGACCTCGGTCCCGGTGCTCTTCGGCTCGCTCTTCGGCAGGTCGTCGACCGCCGGCACACCTTCCGCCGGCGTGAGACGCGGCGCGGCGAGTGCGGGCTGGGCGAGCAACGGTGCCAGCACCGGCGGTGCCGCCATCTGCACACCGCGCCCGGTGGGGCTCTTCGAGATACGGATCTTCATCCCCTTGTCCGACGCGATCTCGATCGAGTCCACGGTCGATTCGTCGAGGATGTCGATGAGCTTCTTGACGTAGCGTAAGTCGATCATAGGCCCAATGGGTATGTCGCGCCGCGACTCGTGCCGCGACACTCAGCCGAGCTCCAGAAGCTCGCGCGGGAACTCCGTGAGTACGTGCGGACCATCAGCACCGAGAACGACGTCGTCCTCGATGCGCACACCGCCCCAGCCGGGACGATAGACGCCGGGTTCGATCGTGACCACGGCACCTTCGGGCAGCGCGCCGTCCGCGGTGCGGGCGAGCCGAGGCGCCTCGTGCACCTCGAGCCCGATGCCGTGGCCGAGGCTGTGCCCAAAGAGATCGCCGAACCCGGCGGACTCAATGTAGTGGCGAGCCAGGGCGTCGGCATCCCGGCCGGTCATCCCGGGCCGGACGCTCCGGGCAGCGCGGTCGTTCGCCTGCCGGACGACGTCGTACACGGCGCGCTGCTCGTCGTTCGCGCGGCCGATCACCACCGTGCGCGTCACGTCGGAGCAGTAGCCGCCCACCTCCGCGCCGAAGTCCATCAGGAGGAAGTCGCCGTCCGCCAACTCGCGCGCCGACGACCGCGCATGCGGCAGCGCCGACCGCGGACCGCTCGCCACGATGGACGGAAAGGGGAAGCCCTCGCTCCCCTCGTCGCGCAATGCCTTCTCCAGCACGCCCGCGACCGCGAGCTCGGTCATCCCCGCGCGCAGCTGCGGGAGCGTTCGCTCCAGCGCGCGCATCGCCGTGTCGGCGGCATCCTGAATTCGCGCGATCTCGTCGCCGTCCTTTCGCTCCCGCAGCGTCTCTACGAGATCCACCGTCGGACGCCACTGCCACCGCGCGCCGGCCTCCACGAGCCGTTGAAAGTCGCGATGCTGAACGTGCGCCGTCTCGAAGCCGAGCACGCGGACGGTCGCCAACTGGGCGAGCTGCTGCCAGAGCCCACTCCAGAGACTGGATCCCTCGATCGCGACGCGCGCGAGATCGCCGACCTCCTCCGCCACCTGGGTCTGATAGCGGAAGTCGGTGATCAACACGATGTCGCGCGGCGTGACGAGGAGCAGCGCGCTCGACCCCGAGAATCCGGTGAGGTAGCGGATGTTGGACAGCCCGGTGAGCAGCAGCCCATCGAGGTGGGCGGCCGTGAGGCCGTCGACCAACGCCGCGATGCGCCGCGGTCGGGAGTCGCTCATCGCCGGCCGCCGCTCGCGCGCAGCGCGGTCACCAGGCCGCGCAGCGCGAGCTCGTAGCCGGCGACGCCCAATCCAACGACGACACCGAGCGCCGCCGGCGCCAGCATGGAGTGACGCCGCTCCGGCTCGCGCGCGTACACGTTGCTCACGTGCACTTCGACGAACGGCACCGCGACGCCGGTGAGCGCGTCGCGGAGAGCGAGGCTGGTGTGCGAATACGCACCGGCGTTCACGACGGCACCCTGCACACGCCCGCGCATCGCCTGGACGAGATCCACGAGGCCACCTTCGGAGTTATGCTGCGCACACTCGATCTCGACGCCGATCTCGCGCGCCACGTCGCCGAGCCGCTGCTCCACCTCCGTCAGCGTGGTGCGCCCGTACAGCTCGGGTTCGCGCACGCCCAGGAGGTTGAGGTTCGGGCCGTTGAGGACGGCGATCCTCACCGCTGCTTGAGCCCCTGAAGCCAGGAATTGAACTGCTCGATGTCGTCGGCGCTCCGCTCCGCCGCCGGCTCCGCGGCCGGGGTCTGATCCGTCCCGGCGGCGGCCGCGTCGGGTGGCGGCGCTGCCGCGCTCTCCGAGAAGAACTGATCGAAGGAGAATCCCTGCGCGCGTGGCGGCCGCGCGCTTCCGTCGCGAAACACGCTGTCGAGCGACAGCTCTCCCGCGGCGGCACGGGCCGGCCGGCCGGTGATCGTCGGCGCGGAGGGCTCGGACGCGCCACCAAACGCCTGCGCGAGCGCCGACGCCGCCGAGTCTTCGGACGTGCCCACGGTACGGCTCCCGAACAGCGCGTCGATGGAGCCGGCCGGCGTCTGGATGCTCGCCGCGCGCTCGACCGCGGAGGGGATCGATCCCGGCGGAGCAGACGGCGGTGCCGGTGGCGGAGCGAGCGCCGCGAAATCGTCGGCCGTTGGCGGCGTCGCCGCCGCCGACCGCATCCCGGGGCGCCGCGCCGCGAGGCGCGCAAAGAAGTCCCGCACGTTCGGCCCGGTGTCGGCGGCGCGCGGCTCGCCCGGCTCGAGCTCCGTCACCTTATCCCGAAGGCGCGGGTTGTCGGGATTCGCCGCCAGCAGCTGACGGTAGACGTCGTAGGCCTGCTCGCGGAATCCCTGCTTGAGATAGAGCTCCGCCATCGTCTCGGTCAGGAATGGCGCCACCGGCGTGACCCGCCGCTCGCGCTCGTGTGCGCGCTCGGCCTCCACAGCGACACCCTTCCGGCTCTCGTCGATCAGTTCCGCTTCGGCGGCAATGACAGGCGGCGGGAGCTCGGACGGAAGCTCTGGCGAGGCGTCCTGCGCCGACTCGGTGGCGGACGACGAAGCAGCCGGGCCTTCGTCGAGCATCGGCAGTCCGGCCGTCGGCGAGCCCACCGACTCGACCGGGTCGCCTTGCGGCGGCAGCGTCAAACCGTCATCGAGATCGAGCGGCGGCAACTCGGCCGGCGACGTTCTCGGTGGCTCCGCCGCGTGGGACGCGGATGTCGCTTCCAGGCCGGGGAGCGGCGCGATGCTGGTGGCCGGCGCGGAGAACTCGCCGGGTTCGAGGCGATCATCGCGTTCGACCGGGCGATCGGGAGGCGTGAACTCCGTTGGCTCGAGCCCCTCCGCTCTCCCGCCGACGCCGGCCGCCGTCGGGCCGCCGGCACTCGTGAGCTCGAGGCCGTCGAGCGAGGTCGCCGTCGGCCGTGCGGCGGCGGGCGGGACTGCCGGCACCGACGCGGCGGGAAGGTCACCGAACTCGATGTCCAGCGGCTCGTGCGCCGGTGGCTTCGGCGGCGGGGAGAGCGGTAGGGGCGGCGGCGGCGCGAAACGCTGCTCAGCTGGGGCTGGCTGCGCGGCGCCCGCGGATGAAGTTTCGGCGCTCGCATCCGCCTCGTACGTCGACGGCGCAGCGCCGTCAGAAGGGACCCCTGCGTCTCCCGAAAGCGAGCTCAACAACTCCTGAATCTCGTCGTTCCGCGGGTCCGCCTCGAGGACGCGATCGTACCAGCGGCGCGCGGAGTCCACGTCGCCCTGTCCACGGGCGATGTCGCCGAGATGGCGGAGGGCGATCAGATTTTCCGGATCGAGCGTGAGCGCCGTCTCGAACACCGTACGCGACTCGCCGAAGCGCCCCGCCTCGAACAGTGCCTGGCCGTAAACGATGTGCCCGCTCATGTGGCCAGGCTGCTGCGGGAGGAACTCCTCGCAGATCATGATCGCCTGCTCGATTTCCCCCACTTTGCGGAACTCATTGGCCAACGGCGCGAAATAGCGCCGAGGGTTCTCGTCAAACTTTTTCTTCAGCTCGTCGATGCGGGCGAAGCTGGCCATCAAGACCTCGGTGGCGGCGCACGGGCGGCGGTGGAGGGAAGCTCGATCAATGTACCGCGTGGAGGGTACAAGTCAATCAGAAGTACCGCCGTCACTTGATTTTAGCCCTCGTCGGCGCCTACCTTTTCCTGGTTGTCCCCTCCCCTTTTCCAGCCGCTCCAAGGAGTCCTGCCTCGTGCTCCAAACCATGCGGAGCTCCGCCAAGTTCGTGTTCTGGATCCTCGCGATCGCGTTCATTGGCGGATTTCTACTTGCTGAAACATCCGGTCTGCTGAGCCGCAGCGCCGTCACGCCGACGACGGCGGTCGCCACCGTCAACGGTACCGATATCCTCGTCACGGACTGGCAGCGCCGGAAGGAGCAGATGCTCCAGCAGGAGCAGCAGGCCGGCCGCACGCTGACGCAGGACGAGGTCGCACGCCTCGACAACCAGGCGTTCGACGACATGGTCAACGAGATCCTGCTGCAGCAGGAGTACCGCAAGCGCGGCATCGTGGTGTCGGACGAAGAGCTCCGCGACTACGCGCGCTTCGCACCGCCGCAGTGGATCCAGTCGGCGCCCGACCTTCAGACGAACGGACGGTTCGATCCGACCAAGTATCAGCGCCTCCTCGGCAGCTCGCAGGCGAGGCAATCGGGACTGCTCGTCGCGCTCGAGCACTATTACCGCGACGAGGTGCCCAAGGAAAAGCTGTTCGAGCAGGTCACGAGCGGACTGTACGTCCCCGACGCCGAGCTGTGGCGCGCGTGGCAGGACGCGAACGACAGCGCGTCGATCAGCTTCGTGGCGTTCCGGCCGACGGTGACGCCAGTCGATACCAACGTCTCCGATTCCGATCTTCGGAAGTACTATGACGCGCACAAGGCGGAGTTCGATCGTCCCGCGCGTGCGGCGCTGAGCGTCCTGTACATTCCGCGCCTCGTGTCTGCGGCCGACAGCGCACTCGTGCGCAGCCGCATCGCCGCGCTGCGCGCCGAGATCACGAAGGGCGCCAAGTTCGAAGACGTCGCGAAGCGCGAGTCGCAGGACAGCGCGTCGGCCACGAATGGTGGCGATCTCGGTCCGGTGACGAAGGGCCGGCTCGTGCCGGCGTTCGAGCAGGCGGCCTACGCGCTCAAGCCCGGCGAGGTGTCGCAGCCAGTGCTCTCGCCGTTCGGCTACCACCTGATCAAGGTCGATTCGCGCAAGGGCGACACGCTCATGGTGCGCCATATCCTGCTCCGCATCCAGCCGAGCGATTCATCGGCGGCGCGAGTCGACCGCGTGGCGGACCAGCTCACGAAGCTGGCGGCAAGCAGCGATCAGCCGGGCAAGTTCGATCAGGCGGCGCAGACGCTGAAGCTGACGCCGTTCAAGGTGACCGCGGTAGAAGGACAGCCGGCGCAGTACAACGGGAAATACGTGCCGAGCGTGAGCGCGTGGGCGTTCAATGGCGCGAAGCGCGGCGAGACGAGCGAGCTGTTCGACGCGGAGGACGGCTACTATCTCGCGCGGCTGGACACCCTCGTCGACGGTGGAAAGTCATTCGACGCCGTGAAGAGTGCGGTGCGCGAGCGCGTCGCGAGCGAACGGGCCGTCGAGCGCGTCGTGCCGGCGGCACAGCAGTTGGCGATCGCGGCCCGCAGCTCGTCGCTGGAGTCAGCGGCCGCCGCGGCGCACCAGACCGTCGTCAAGACCGGGATGACGACGCGCGCCGGTGCGGCGCGGGAGTTCGGCTCGCTTGGCGAGGCGATCGGTGCGGCGTTCGCGCTGCCGGTCAACACGGTGAGCCTGCCGATCCGTCAGCGCGACGCCGTGTTCGTCGTCCGCGTCGACGCGCGGAAGCCCGCTGACCGGACTGCCTTCGCGGCGCAGAAGACGGCGCTTCGCGACCGCCGAATGCAGCAGCTTCGCTCGCAGCGCCTGCAGATGTACCTGGACGATCTGCGGAAGACCGCACGCATCGACGATCGCCGCAAGGACGTGAACGCGGCGATGAGGCGCCAAGCCACGACCTGACGCCGGTGGCTGGCTGCATGACGACCGCGGTCCGATCACGGACCGCGGTCGTTTTTTTCGTCAGAGGAGCCGCTTCGGCTCCGGACGAGCGTCGTCTACGACGTCACGCTTCGCGAGTGGGTCGCCGGCACCGAGGCGGGGCTCCACGCGCGGCTCGGGCTCGGTGATCGAGCGCTCCACGTCGTTGACGTTCTTCTTGAACTCGCGAATCCCCTTGCCGAACGAGGCGCTGATCTCCGGAATGCGCTTGGCACCGAACAGGACGAGCACGATGACGAGCACGACCATCAGCTCGCCCATACCGAGGTTGCCGAACATTGGACTCTCCTAGAAAAGCGACCGGGCGATGAGATAGGCGATGAGCACGCCGAGGAGGCTCAGTAACGAGACGTCGAGCGCGACAGGGCCCAGCGAGAATTTCAGAATGACGAGGTCGAGCGTGACCGGGCCGATCGACGGGGTCACGCCCGTGGTGAGAAATTCCTTCACCGCTCCGGCCGGCAGAAAGCGGCGCGCAACCTGAGTCATCGTCCCGCCGACGATGAAGCCGATCGCGAGGGTCACGGCGTGGAACACCGGACGGTGCTTCGAAGATCCGCGTTGAGGAGGCATTACGAGCGTCGGTTCATGACGTAGAGGATAGCGTCGGCGAGCGCGGTGCGCGCCGGCGTGTCGGGGAGACCGTCGAGCGCCTCCTCGGCTTCGTGTGCGAACTGCTCTCCGCGGCGCTGGGCGATGTCGATGCCCTCCGCCTCGGTGACGAGCTCGATCGCCTCGGCAACCTGCTCGTCCGATGGCGAGTCGGTGGCGAACAGCGCCTCGACCCGCCCGCGCGCGGCGACGCCCAGTCGCGGCAGCGCCACGATCAGCGGCAGCGTCACCTTGTGCTCCCGCAGATCCAGCCCGGACGGCTTGCCCGTCACCGACGACGAGCCGGTGTAATCCAAGATGTCATCGGCGACTTGGAACGCCATACCGAGTCGCTCGCCGTAACGGCGCAGCGCGTCCCGGTGCACGGCGGCGCCGCACATCGCACCGGTCTCACAGGCGGCGCTCAACAGCGACGCCGTCTTCGCCTGAATGAGGGACTCGTAGTCCCCTTCCGTGAACGCGAGCGTGTCCACCGCGGCGAGCTGGCGCATCTCGCCGATCGTGAGCTGCGTCGACACGGCGGTCAGCACGCGCAGCAGTCCGACGTCGCCCAACGCCACGAGCGCCTCGAGCGCACGGGAGTAGAGGAAGTCGCCCATGATCACGCTCACCTGATGACTGAAGAGCGAGTTCACGGTGGGCAGCCCGCGCCGCATCGCCGAGTGGTCGACGGAGTCGTCGTGCACGAGCGAGGCGAGGTGCATGAGCTCCAGGACTGCCGCCAGCGTGACGACGCGCGGCTCGGGAGTCCCGGCAGTACGGCTCGCCAGGAGAGCGAGGGTCGGCCGAAACATCTTCCCGCGCATCTGCAACAGATGTCCACTGACCTGCTCGATCAGCGGCAGATCCGCCGTCACGATGCGGCGCATCTCCTCGGCGACGTCGTCCAGCGCGCCGACGACGGGCCCCTGAATCTCCCGCAGCGCCGCAGTCGCCGGGGTCCGCGCGCGCGCGACGGCGCCCGTCACGAGCGCGCCCCTTCGACCGCCGCCATTCGCTCGCCGATGTCGCGGAATTGGATGTCGATCACGAACACACGTTGATAATACTCGAGTGCCTGGTCGCGCTGCCCCCGCTCTTCCGCACACCGGCCAAGCAGATACAGCACGCCGACGAGCTGCTCGTCCGTCACGTCCTTCTCGTTGAGCGCGCGCGAGAGGAGGGTGGCGGCCATCGGGTACTGATCCTTCTCGATGAAGCACTGCCCGAGCGCCTCGTAGGTGGGCACGCGGTTCGTCGGAGCGCGCAGCGCCTTCTGGAACTCGGCGATCGCTTCGTCGAGCAAGCCCATCTCCTTGTATGCGACGCCGAGGTCGTAGTGGCTCTGGTGATCCTCGTCCTCGATGTTCTCGGCGATCCCCTGCTTGAACCGCCGGAGCATGTCCTGGAAATCCGCTTCCTCGTCGCCCGAGGGCTCCTGCTCCTCCACCACCATGCGGGTGTTCTTCTCGACCTGGTCGCCGCGCAGCCAATCTCCGAGGTTGACGAAGTCGTCGTCGCCAGCGGGAACGGACGACGGCCGCGCGGCGGCCGGTGCGGCGGTCTTGGGACGGGCCGGAGCCGCCGATCGCCCCCCCGCCTTGCCCGGAGCGGCGGCCGGTGCCGGCGCTTCCGATTCCGGAAACGACTCGAGCGCCGCCTGCGCGCGCAGATCGTCCGGCGCGAGGTCGAGCACGCGCTGGTAGATCGCGCGCGACTTCTCCGCCTGACCGGCACGGAACAGCGCGTCGGCGAGCTCGAGATAGGCTTCGATGAGCCGTCCGCGCTCGTTGGTCCGGAACGCGTACTCGACGCGCTTTTGATGATGCTTCACCGACGCGGGATTCAGTCGGACGATCTCGTCGGCGATCGACGCGGCGGCGTCGAGGTCCTCGGCGCGCTCGTAGCCAACCATGGCGGCCTCGAGCTCGCGCAGCCCGCCCTCGCGATCGCCCGTGTCGAGCATCGCCTCGGCGAGGCGCCGACGGATGGAGAAATCCTCCGCATCCGAGTCGGCCATCGCCTGCAGCAGCTCGACCGAGTGCACGGCCATCATCGTCGCCGAGCGGCGCGCGGCGGGCGGCGTCGGAATCGTCGTCGATCGCCGGGGCTCCGCGGGGCGCGGCGCGGCGGGTGCCGGCTTCGCCGCCGACGGTGCGGGCGCGGCCGGCTTCGATGGAGGGCGCGGTGCCGGTGCGGCCGGCTTCGGAGCAGGTCTGGGAGCGGGTCTCGCGGCCGCCGGCGGTGCGGACGCGGCCGCGCGTTGAGCTGGCTTCTGCGCCGGCGGCGGCGGCTCGGCCTCCGGCTCGGCGAGGTCCAATGCGTCGAACGCGTTCGCTTGCGGACGGGGTGTTCCGGTGACGCCGGTGGTCGTCTCCTGCGGTACAGGAAGATCGAAGTCCATGGGCGGAACGTCCCCGGCCGGCGGCGTGGCGGGGGACGCGTTCGCGCCGCGGGCGAAGGTGATGTCCTCCGGCATGATGATCTCGAGATCCCCGCCGGTCGGCGGTTCGTCCGAGGTCATGTCACCGCCGTCGGCGATGATCGGCAGGTCGACGAGCGAGGGCCGGGTGCGGTGGCCCGCCCGCTCCGGCGCGGTCGGCGCTGGCGGCGAGGCGCTGCCTGGCATCTCGAAGTCGAGCAGACCGTCGCTCAACTCGATCGTGCCACCGCCCCCCCCGACATTGGTGCCCGATCCGGTCTCGCCATAGGTCCCCGTTTCACCGAACGAAGAGCTCTGGAAGCCGTCGAGCATTCCCGACTGCGCCGAATCGTCGACCTGCTCGAATTCGGCGGCTCGCGTCACTCCATCGAGAACCGACGCGTCGAGCAGCGAGGTATCGAGCAGCTCGGGCGTCGGCGCGGGTGAGTCCGCGATGATCGGATCGACCGCGGGCGGCGCGAACGAGGCCGGGGCCGGCACAGGCGCCGGCGCCTTCGGCGCCATGACGACGTCCTGCTCGCCGCTGGCGATGATGTCGAGCCCCTGCGTCGCCCGCTTGGCGACCGCCGACCGGCGCTGCTGCGACGGTCCGCTGTCGTTGAGATCGAGGAAGACGAGATCGCCCGTGTTGCGCCGCGGCGCGCTGCCCGGCTGCCGAGGCTTCGCGGTGGGGTCGATCGTTTTCATGCGCGCGATCGTGGCCTGCGCTTCGGTGTTCCGCCCTTCCTCGACGTAGCGCTCGTAGAGCAGTTGCAGCTGCTCCACCGCTTCCTCGCGCCGGTCCTGCTTCGTCAGCTGATCGGCGAGCATCTGCCGAATGTCGTCCTGATCCGGACAGAGGTCGGCGAACTCCTTGAGCGCGCGGAAGGACTCGTCGATCTTCCCCGCTTTCTGCATGCGATCGGCGTACTCGAGGAAGTTCGCCTTCGCGTCACTCTTGAAGCCCTTGTGCGCGCTGATCTTTCCGAGCTTGTAATAGATCGACGCGCGGCCGGGCGAGCTGCGCAGGATCTTGTTGCAGAGCGCGATCGCATTGTTGAAGAAGCCGTTGTCCACGTAGTGGTCGACGGCTTTCTCGTAGTAATCGACCGCGTCGGCGACGTTGCCCTGCTTGAGGTAGATGTCGCCGACCCGGTTGAACAGGGCGACGTCGACCTCCTCGGGAGACCCCTCAAAGCTGTCGAGTATCTCGACATAGACCGCCAGGGCCTTGTCGAACTGCTTTTTTAGCTCGAGCTCGGCTGCCTTCTTCTTAAGCTTGGCGACATCAGGCATCGGCGAGTGGCGGGCTCCGCGAGAGGCGTCCCCGGCCTCGCGACAGAGGGGGGCTCAGCGTGACAAAGCTAGCGCTAAGTTGTGAAGGTGACAAGGTTTGCCGTGCACCCACGAGGCTTGGCAGCGGCCATTCCCGTACCAATAGGGCAGCTCTCGCGCGTCACGGAAATCCCACAGGGCGAGGTCGGCCGAGAATCCCGGTGCGATCTGGCCGACTTCCGCCGCCAAGCCCAATGCCGCGGCACCGTTGACGGTTCCCGCGACGAGCACTTCCGCCGCGGACAGACGCAGTTGGCTGACGCCAAGGGTGAGGACGAGGGGAAAGTTCGTGGTCGGTGAGGTTCCGGGATTGAAGTCCGTGGCCAGCGCCACCGGCACTCCCGCCTCGATCAGGGCCCGCGCCGGGGCCTGATCGCGCTTGCCCAGGAACATCATGGTTCCGGGGAGCAGGGTCGCCACCGTCCCTGCCGACGCGAGCGCGGCGACGCCGGCCTGGCTCACCGCGGCGAGATGGTCCGCCGACACGGCGCCGAGCTCGGCGGCCAGCTCGGCACCACCGCCGGCTACCAGCTCGTCGGCGTGAAGCTTGATACCGAGGCCGGCCTCGCGCGCGGCGGACAGGATGGCGCGCGACTCGTCGACCGTGAAGACGCCCGGCTCGCAAAAGACGTCCGCGAACGCGGCGAGCCGTTCGCGCGCGACTACCGGCAGCATCTCGTGCACGAGCAGCTCGACGTACTTGCCCCGTCCGTTCGGCTGCTCGCGATAGTCGAGCGGAATCTCGTGCGCGCCGAGCCAGGTCGCGACGATCCGCATCGGCAGCGTGCTCGCAAGGCGCCGGATCACTCGGAGCGTCTTGAGCTCGTCGTCGAGCGTGAGCCCGTAACCCGACTTGATCTCGACCGTCGTCACCCCCGACGCGGCGAGCGCCTGGAGGCGGGGCACGGCAAGGCCGAAGAGGTCGTCCTCCGAACGCGCGCGAAGATCGCGCACCGAGGCGTGAATGCCGCCGCCGCGTCGCGCGATCTCCATGTAGGGGACGCCCGCCGCGCGGAGCTCCTGCTCCTCGAAGCGCGGGCGTCCGAACACACCGTGAGTGTGAGAATCCACGAAACCGGGCGTCAGCAGGCCCTGGCCACAGTCGACCACCGTCGCATGCGTCGCCCGGGCGCGCAGCGTCGCCTCGCTCTCCACGGCAGCAACGACGCCGCGTTCCACCAGCACGCCGACGCCCTCGCGAATGCCGGCATCCCCCATCTCGTCGCCGCGGCGCGCGCGCGCCGGTCCGGCGGACGTCACGACCTGGCGCGCGTTGATGAACAGCAGCGCCGGCACGTCGCGATCGCTCATGCCACGACGGGATGAGACGAATGCGCCGTTCCCATCACGTCGCGCACGCGCGAAAGGCGCAACGGCGCCTGGGCCTCGCCACGACAGGCATAGAAGCACGCGTTGCAGGCGATCGGCTCGTAGCGTCGAAACTCGCGCCAGTGGAAATCGGTCGGGAAGTCGGGGCAGCGCTTCACGTGGCCCGTCGGATCGACGTGAATGGTGCGCTGCCCGGACCGGCATGGCTCTCGGAGCTCCCCGCGCACGTAGCGCGGTATCTGCTCGAGATACGCATCGGAATTCGTGATCACGCCGCGCCGGCGCCGCTTGTAGGCGAGCAGCGCCGCGATGGTCTCATCCAGCTGCTCGTGATGCGCCCGGTCGAGCAGGTGCGCACGGTTGCCATTCTTCGCGTCCGTGTACACGCTGAAGTTCACCCCGCAGCCGAGCGACGCCGCGTGGTGCACCAGCGGGAGCAGTTGGTCGAGGTTGTCGTCCTTGATGACGGTGTTGAAGCGAATGTTGTCGATCCCGCCGGCGCGCATGCCGTCGACGGCGGCGAAGAGCCGGGAGGTGAGACCGGGAATCCCGCGCGCCGCGTCGTGCCGTCCGTCGAGATAGTCGAGCGAGATGTTGAACTGATGGATGCCCGCCTGACGCAGCGACTGCGCCCGCTCGACCGTCAGCATGCCGCCATGGGTGATGACCGTGGTGTACTTGAGTCGCACCGCGCGGTTCACCGCCGACACCAGCTCCTCCAGATCCCGCCGCAGGAGCGGCTCGCCGCCGGTGAAGGTGACGAGCATCGGGTTGAAGAAGCGCGCGGCGTCGGCGAACGAGCGCACTTCGTGTTCGCGCGCCTCGGCGGGTGTCTTCCAGTAGTCGCAGAAGCCGCAGCGGGCGTTGCAGCGCAGCGTGACCTCGAAGTGCACCAGCACCGGCCGGCGCCGCGCGACCAGCCAGGCGTACTTCGCGAGGAAGAGCGGAACGTGATAGGGCTTGAACCGGGCGGACAGCATCTATCCGGCCTTTGGATGTCTATTCGGCCTAGGTACCGAGTACCCGCTATTCGGCGGCGTCGACCTCCGGTGCTCCGAATACGTGGTACTCGGTACCGCGTACCACGTACCGCGCACCGTGTAGGCCGGGAAAGCGCTCCGCGCACGCATCGCGAACTACCGCGACATCGGGATCACGACGCCGGTCCGCGTCGCCGTGTCGCGCGCTTCTGCGTAGCCCGCGTCCGCGTGCCGCGCCACGCCGATGCCCGGATCGTTGGTGAGCACGCGCTCCAGCCGGACGCGCATCTCCGGCGTGCCGTCCGCCACGATCACCTGGCCGGCGTGCAGCGAGTTGCCGATGCCGACGCCGCCCCCGTGGTGGAACGACACCCAGCTCGCGCCGCTCGCCACGTTGAGAAGCGCGTTCAGGATCGGCCAGTCCGCCACCGCATCGGTACCGTCGCGCATCGCTTCCGTCTCGCGGAACGGCGATGCGACGCTGCCCGTATCGAGATGATCGCGTCCGATGGCGATCGGCGCCGACAGCTCTCCGCGCGCCACGAGATCGTTGAGCGCGAGCCCGAACGTCGCGCGATCGCCCTGACCCAACCAGCAGATCCGCGCCGGGAGTCCCTGAAAATGGATACGCTCGCGCGCCAACGTGATCCAGCGCGCGAGGTGGGTATCGTGCGGAAAGAGATCGAGCACGAGCTGGTCGGTGCGGTGGATGTCGCGTGGATCGCCCGACAACGCCACCCAACGGAACGGCCCCTTCCCCTCGCAGAACAACGGCCGGATGTATTCGGGGATGAACCCCGGGATCTCGAATGCGTCGGTGAGGCCGGCGTCGAAGGCGACGGTCCGGATGTTGTTCCCGTAATCGAACGTCACCGCTCCGCGCTCCTGCAGCGCGCGCATCGCCCGCACGTGACGCACCGCCGTGGCCGTGCTGTTCGCGACGTACCCAGCCGGATCGCGCTCGCGCAGTGCCGCCGCCTCGTCGAGCGACATGCCGTCGGGCACGTAGCCGCGTAGCATGTCGTGAGCGCTCGTCTGATCCGTGAGCACGTCCACGGCCACGCCGCGACGGACGAGCTCCTCGAGCGCGGGCGCGGCATTCATCACCACACCGACCGAGAAGGCGCGCCCCTCGCGCCGGGCCGACTCGGCGAGCGCGAGGCCCTCGTCCATGGTGCGCGCCTTGGCGTCGCAGTATCCGGTCGCCAGACGCTTGTCGATCCGCGATTCGTCGACGTCGAAGGCGAGCATCACGCCGCCCTGCATCGTGGCGGCGAGCGGCTGCGCACCGCCCATCCCGCCAAGCCCCGCCGTCACGACGAGCCGTCCGGCGAGCGAGCCGCCGAAGTGGCGTCGCGCCACCGCGCCGAAGGTCTCGTACGTGCCCTGCACGATTCCCTGCGAGCCGATGTAGATCCACGAGCCCGCGGTCATCTGACCGTACATCATCAGGCCCTGCCGTTCCAGCTCGCGGAAATGCTCCCACGTCGCCCAGCGGCCGACGAGATTCGAGTTCGCGATCAGGACGCGCGGTGCGCCCGGATGCGTGCGGAACACGCCGACCGGCTTTCCGCTCTGGACGAGCAGCGTCTCGTCGTGCTCCAGCGCACGCAGCGACGACACGATCGCGTCGAACGCCTCCCAGCTCCGCGCCGCACGCCCGGTGCCGCCGTACACCACCAGCTCGTCCGGACGTTCCGCCACCTCCGGATCGAGGTTGTTCATCAACATGCGCAGCGCCGCTTCCTGCTGCCATCCTTTGCAGGTCAGCGTGTTCCCGCGCGGCGCACGTACCGGACGCGCACCAGCGGTCACCCACGGCGTCGCGACCGTCACGCGGCCTTCCCCGAACTGAAATGACCGCGCTCGATCGCCGCCGCGAGCGCGGCGATGTCGGGCGACAGGACGCGATCCTGCGCGAGCGGTGCAACGAGCTGGCGGACGAGCCGCTGGCCCCGCACGGCGCCGCGACCCGCCTTGAGCGGCGCGCGATAGTCCAGCCCTTGGGCTGCGCACATCAGCTCGATCGCGAGCACGTGCCGCACGTTCTGCAGCACTCGGCGCAGCTTCCAGGCCGCACCCATCGCCATCGGCACCACGTCTTCCTTGTTGCCGTCGGTGGGAATCGTGTCGACGCTCGCCGGATGCGACAACAGCTTGCACTCGCTCGCCAGCGACGCGGCCGTCACCTGCGCCATCATGAACCCGGAGTTCACCCCGGCGTCGGACGAGAGAAAGGGAGGCAGCCCCTGATTCAGATCGGGATTGACGAGCCGGTCGATCCGCCGCTCCGACATCGTCGCGAGATTCGTCAGCGCGATGGCCAGGAAGTCGAGCGCCATCGCCACGGGTTGGCCATGAAAGTTCCCGCCGCTCAGCAGCTCGGCCGACTCGGCGAACACGAGTGGATTGTCGGTTGCCGCGTTGAGCTCTCGCGTGATGACACCGGCGCAGAAGTCGATCGCGTCGAGCACCGGACCGTGCACCTGCGGCATGCAACGCAGCGAGTATGGATCCTGCACGCGCGGATCGCCGTCGCGGTGCGACTCGCGGATCTCGCTGTCGCGCAGCAGCTCGCGCAGCAGCGCCGCGCTGGCCGCCTGCCCGAGCTGTCCGCGCACGTCCTGGATCCGCGAGTCGAACGCCACCGGTGTGCCGAGCAGCGCTTCCAGCGACATCGCGCCGGCGAGGTGCGCCACCTGCCAGAGCCGGTGTGCCTCGGTCACCGCGAGCGCCGCGATGGCGGTGTGCGCCTGCGTCCCGTTGATGAGAGTGATCCCCTCTTTCGGGCCGAGCCGCACCGGCGACAATCCAGCGTCGGCGAGCAATGACCGTGCGTCGCCGCGCTCACTGCCTCGATGAAGCTCGCCCTCGCCGATGAGTGCGAGCGCGAGATGCGCGAGGGGCGCGAGATCGCCGCTCGCCCCCACGCTCCCCTGCTCCGGGATCGGCGGATAGAGTCCCGCGTTGAGCATTCCGCCCAGCAGATCGACGAGCATCGGCCTCGCGCCGGAGAACCCCTTGGCGATCACGTTCGCGCGCAACAGCATCATCGCGCGCGTCTCGGTCTCCGACAGGATCGGTCCGACACCGGCCGCGTGGCTGCGCACGAGGTTCACCTGAAGCTCGGCGAGCCGTTCCGGCGGGATCGCGACGTCGGACAGCTTGCCGAATCCGGTGGTCACGCCATAGGCGACGGCGTTGCGCTTCACCAGGTCGGCCACGACGCCGTGCGCCCGGTCCATCCGCGCACGCGCCACGGGTGCCAGCTCCACCGGCGCGCGGTCGACCGCGACCGCGCGCACGTCGTCGAGCGTGAGTGATTGTCCGTCGAGGATCACCGGGGTCTGCATCGGGGGCAATGTCTGCCCCGGACAGAGACAATTCAAGGGCGCTAGAAGCCCGGGTTCTTGTACGTGCTCTTGTGGTAATCGAACTTCAGATCGGGCTCGGCCTTGAGCGAGATCAGGAAGTTGAAGGCGAAGCTTCCCGTCGGCGATTGGGTGAACGCGAAGATCGCGCGCCAGTCGTGCAGGTCACGCTGCAGCGACACGATCTGGAGGCCGAAGGCGTGATGCTCCAGGTCGTACGACGTGTTCCAGCTCGCGGACCAGTGGTCGGTCACGTTGAAGTTCAGGCTGCCCGTCAGGTTCGACGTGTTCGGCGTCACGTAGATCGGCGCGCCGACGAGCCCTGACGTCACGGGGAGCGTGATCGTCGGATTGGCGCGCTGGCTGACGAGACACTCCTCATACGCGATCTGGAGCGCAGGCGTGTGGAAGGGGGCGCACACGATCGTCGGATCGAACTGGATGACGTTCGTTCCCGTCACTGGACGTTGGCGAGTCGACTGGAAGGTCACCGACGCCTGCCATCCCTTCACCAGCGTCGGGAGGAACGCGGCGTTCCGGGACGACCGGCCTGCCACCGGCTGCGAGGCGACTTCGCGCGCATATCGGTCATCGCCGGGCGCCTGGAGCTGGTCGGTGCTCGCGGCATCCGGCGGCACCGCCTGCCCGAAGATGCGCTGGAACACGGCGAACGGGTTGGCCGTGTTGCTGAACGAAAAGCCCGCACTGATGTTCGTCCTGAACGGGCTGAAGATCGCCGTGTCGCTGAGCGCCGAGCCCTTGAACAGCGAATAGCCGACGTTGAGGTTGAAGCCCGGCAGGAGATCGGAGGTGGCAGTGTATTGAAACGATTCCGTGGTGAGCCCCCGGATCGACTGGTGGGTCGCCCGCGCCCGGTCGATGTCGTAGCTCAGCGGCGAGAAAGTGAGCGACAGCAGCTTGAGCTTCTCGCCCGCTTCCGGATTGGAATCGTTGACCGCCCGCACCTTGCCCTCGATGTTCGTCGAGAGCTGGAAGCTGAGCATGTTCGACTGCAGCCCTCCGAGGTAGCCCGTCGGCTGTCCATTCGCGCCGATCTTGGATCGCCCGAGCGCCGCGAGGAAGTCATCGCTCACGCTGCCGCGTGGGGCGTAGCTGTAGCTGATCTGCGGTGTGATCGAGTGGCGGATCCGCGTGAACGGCCCGAACCCGTCGAACAGTCCGAACAGCGTGGGAGACGCCGAGAGGCTGAATGTCGGCCGCTTGGACTGATGAACCCACTGTCCGGCGGTGCGTTCGTTGCGGATCCAGAACGCCGACGG
>DASXHF010000090.1:0-5280 GCA_036488775.1 Gemmatimonadaceae bacterium
GACTCGGTGACTCAACAACAACGGTCACCACCGCCGAAGAGACCTCTCAAGGCGTTCTCCAGGCCGGTTGTAGTCATTCGGTGTTGAGTCACCGAGTCACCAGCCGATTCACCGTTTCACGGACTCACCGATTCACGAACTTCACCGTCTCATCTTCCTCACCGCCTCCCTTTACACCCACCCTCCCGCCAGCTAACTTAAGCGGCTCAACCAATTTGCATAACAGAAGATCATGGCTTTCGACAACGCTCCGACCCTCGAGAAGTACAAAGCCCACGACACCGACACCGGGTCGGCCAGGGTACAGGTGGCGCTCCTCACCGAGCGGATCAACTATCTCACGGAGCACTTCCGCACGCACAAGAAAGACCATCACGGCCGCCGTGGGCTGCTGAAGATGGTCGGCAACCGTCGCCGCCTGCTCAACTACATGAAGCGGACGGATCTCGACGGGTACCGCCAGATCGTCCAGGAGCTCGGGCTCCGGTACTAGGCGGCTCCGGAGCACTCGCGCGGGCGCAATCATTGCGGCCCGCGCGTTTTGCATTGCACCGGATTTATCAGACGCGCGCCGGCATCGGGCCGGCCGCACGAAGAGGCGAAAAGAGAAGACATGCAACGCATTGAAAAGACGTTCGCGGGACGCCGGCTGGTCATCGAGACCGGCCGCATGGCCAAGCAGGCCGCCGGCTCCGCACTCGTCACCTACGGTGACACGATGGTCCTCGCGACCGTCACGGTGAGCGACAACAAGAGCACGCTCCCCTTCTTCCCGCTCACCGTCGAGTACCGGGAAAAGACCTACGCCGCCGGCAAGATCCCGGGCGGCTTCATCAAGCGGGAAGGCCGGCCCAGCGACGGCGAGATCCTGAGCGCCCGGATCATCGATCGCTCCATCCGCCCGCTCTTCCCCGACGGATTCCAGAACGAAGTCCAGGTCTTCTGCTACGTGATCTCGGCCGATCAGGAGAACGACGCCGACGTGCTCGCGCTCGTCGCCACGTCGTACGCTCTCAACTCGAGCCGCACGCCGTGGAACGGACCCATCGCCGGCGTGCGCGTGGGCCGCGTCCAGGGGAACTGGGTGCTCAACCCGACCTTCCAGCAGCTCGAATACAGCGACATGGAGCTCGTCGTCGCCGGCGGACGCGACTCGATCATGATGGTCGAGGGCGGCGCGCTCGAAGTGAGCGAGGAAGACGTCGTCGAAGCGCTGACCGTGGCGCAGGGCGGCATCAAGGACCTCATCGGCTACCAGGACGAGCTGCTGAAGGCCAGCCCGAAAGTCGAGAAAATGGAGTGGGTCAAGGCCACCGAGACCGCCGGCCTCCGCGAGAAGGTCACCTCCGTCGCCGACATCAAGATCAGCGAGGCGCTCAACCAGAAGGACAAGCACTCGCGCATCAAGGCGGTGGAGCTGGTCAAGAAGCAGGTCTACGAGACCTTCGCCGCAGATCTGCCCGACAACGCCAAGGAAGTGCACCACATCCTCGGCGATCTCGAGTACAACGCGCTGCGCTCGCAGGTCCTGACGACCAAGAAGCGCGTCGACGGCCGCGCCACCAACGAGGTGCGTCCGATCTCGATCGACGCTGGTCTCCTGCCGCGCGCCCACGGCTCCGCGCTGTTCACCCGCGGCCAGACCCAGGCGCTCGTCGCGGTGACGCTCGGCACGGCCAACGACGTCCAGCGGCTCGACTCGATCGACAGCCCGAGCGAGACGACGAAGTCGTTCATGCTCCACTACAACTTCCCGCCGTTCTCGACGGGCGAGGTGCGGCCCGTGCGCGGCACGTCGCGCCGAGAGATCGGACACGGCAACCTGGCCGAGCGCGCGCTCCAGGGCGTGCTGCCGGACTTCGCTGATTTCCCGTACACGCTTCGCATCGTCTCCGAGATCCTCGAGTCCAACGGCTCGAGCTCGATGGCCACGGTGTGCGGCGGCTCGCTCGCCATGATGGACGCCGGCATCCCGATCCGCAGCGCCGTCGCCGGCGTGGCGATGGGGCTGATCAAGGAAGGCAAGAAGTACGCGATCCTCACCGACATCCTCGGCACCGAAGACCACCTCGGCGACATGGACTTCAAGGTCGCCGGCACGGAGCAGGGGATCACCTCGATCCAGATGGACATTAAGATCGAGGGGCTCGACCTCCAGATCATGAAGGAGGCCCTCGCGCAGGCCAAGGAAGGCCGCCTGCACATCCTCGGCGAGATGAACAAGGCGCTGTCCGCGCCGCGCGCGGATCTCAGCACGTACGCCCCGCGCATCGTCACCCTGCAGATCAATCCCGAGAAGATCGGAGACCTCATCGGTCCCAAGGGAAAGACGATCCGCGGCATCCAGGACGAGACGGGTGCGGAGCTCACCGTCGACGACACTGGACTCGTCACGATCGCCGCCGTCGGCGGCGACGCGATGCAGCGCGCGCGGCAGATGGTGCAGGCGATCACGGCGGAGCCGGAGATCGGCGCGACCTACGAGGGCACCGTCAAGACGACGACCGCGTTCGGCGCGTTCGTCGAGATCATGCCGGGCACGGAAGGCCTGGTGCACATCTCGGAGCTCAAGCACGGCCGCACGGACAAGACGGAAGACGTCGTCAACAAGGGCGACCGGGTGACGGTGAAGCTGCTCGACCGCGACGAGCGCGGACGTCTCCGACTGTCCATGAAGGCGCTGCAGCCAAGGCCGGAGGGAATGCCGGAGGAAGAGGCCCGGCCCCCGCGTCCGGAAGGCGACCGTCCGCCGCGTGAGGATGGCGACCGGGCCCGCCGGGGCGGTGGGCGCGGCGGAGAGCGCTCGCGCCGATAGTGATGCGCGGTGACACGCCGGCGAACGGGTTCCGCCGGACGGTACTGCCCAACGGACTGACCGTACTCTCGGAGCACATGCCGGGCGTACGGTCGGTTGCGTTCGGCGCCTGGGTTCGCGCGGCGTCGCTGCACGAGCCACGCGACAAGATGGGCGTGTCGCATCTGCTGGAGCACATGGTGTTCAAGGGGACCGCGCGCCGCTCCGCCAAGCAGATCGCGCTCGAGCTCGAGGCGCTCGGCGGCTCGCTCGATGCCTACACGTCGCGCGAGCACACCGTGTATCAGGCCCGCGTGCTCGACGAGCATCTGCACGTCGCGGCGGACGTGATCGGCGACTTCGTGTTCGCGCCCCTGCTACGAAAGTCGGATCTCGAGCTGGAGCGCAAAGTCGTGCTGGAGGAGATCGGCATGGTGGACGATACGCCGGACGATCTCGTGTTCGAGCTGCACAACGAGAGCCTCTGGGGCCCGCATCCCTATGGCTACTCGATCCTCGGCACCCGCGACAGCGTGTCGTCGCTCCGCACGGCGGATCTACAGGCGCTGCACCGCCGGGCCTACCATCCGCGGCAGCTCATCGTGGCCGCGTCGGGAAACGTGCACCACGAGGCGCTGCTCGAGACGCTGGACCGCACGGGCTGGTTGGGACGCGAGGGAGGCGACGAGGCGCGGCTGGTCGTTCCGACACCGGTCGCCGCGGCACCGCTGCGTCGCCACGTCTCGCGCGACGGCGCGCAGACGCACGTCGTCGTCGGGAGCGCGACCGTGCCGCACGGCGACCCGCGCCGGCACGCCGTGGTGCTTCTGAGCGTGCTCCTCGGCGGCGGCATGAGCTCGCGGATGTTCCAGCGCGTGCGAGAGGAGCTCGGGCTCGCGTATGCGGTGTACACCTTCCAGTCCTTCCACGCCGACGCCGGCATGCACGGCGTGTACGTCGGCACGGGCCCCGAGACGGCGCGCCAGGCGCTCGACGCGATCAACGCCGAGCTGGCCGACGTCGCCGCGCACGGGTTGCCCCACGACGAGCTGGCGATGGGCAAGAGCCAGTTGAAGGGACAGGTGACGCTGTCGCTCGAAAGCGTGACGGCGCGCATGTATCGCGCGGCCGGCGTGGAGCTGTACGGCGAACCGTATCGCACGCTCGACGAGATGCTCGCCCTCATCGACGGCGTGACCGCCGACGACATCGCGAGCGTCGCGCGCGACTTCTTCGATCCGGACAAGCAGACAGTTGTGTCTTTGGGGCCGGGGGATGAATTTTGAACCGCAGTCGTCAGATCAGTTGACCGCTATTCCATCAGTTGACCGCGGTTCCATCAGTTGACCGCTTCTCTCCACTACGGCCCTATGAAAATCGGCGTTCCCAAAGAAATCAAAACCAACGAGAACCGCATCGCCCTCGTACCGGCCGGCGCCGAGACGCTCGTGGCGGCTGGGCACTCGGTGCTGATCGAGACCGGCGCCGGGCTCGGCAGCGGATTCAGCGACGCGGACTACACGTCGGTCGGCGCCAGGATCGCGCCCGACGCCGCGACGGTGTGGAAGGACAGCGACATGATCATGAAGGTGAAAGAGCCCATCAAGAGCGAATGGCCTCACATGCGGAAGGGGCAGCTCATCTTCACCTACTTCCATTTCGCGGCTGACGAGGAGCTCACCAAGGCGCACCTCAAGAGTGGCGCGACGTGTGTCGCCTACGAGACCGTCGAGCTGCCGACGCGGGAGCTACCGCTGCTCACGCCGATGTCCGAAGTGGCCGGCCGCATGGCGGTGCAGGAAGGGGCCAAGTACCTCGAGAAGCTGTACGGCGGCCGCGGCGTGCTGCTCGGCGGCGTGCCTGGCGTGGCGCCGGCGAAGGTCGTCATCCTCGGCGGCGGCATCGTCGGGATCAACGCGGCCAAGATGGCCGCCGGCATGGGCGCCAAAGTCGTCATCCTCGACCTCTCGCTCGAGCGGCTTCGCTATCTCAGCGACGTCATGCCCGCCAACGTGCAGCTCATCCACTCGAACCGGCACAACATCCTCGAGCAGATCTCGTCGGCCGATCTGGTCGTCGGCGGAGTGCTCATCCCGGGCGCGAAGGCGCCGAAGCTCGTGCGCCGCGAGGATCTCAAGCGCATGCAGACCGGCTCGGTGATCGTGGACGTCGCGATCGACCAGGGTGGCTGCGTGGAGACGATTCACGCGACGACGCACGAGAATCCGACGTACGTCGTCGACGGCGTGATTCACTACGGCGTGGCGAACATGCCGGGTGGCGTCCCGCGCACCTCGACGCTCGCGCTCACGAACGCGACGCTGCCGTATGCGCTCCAGCTGGCGAACAAGGGATGGAAGAAGGCGCTCAAGGACAATCCGGCGCTGCTCAAGGGCCTCAACGTCACCGACGGCAAGGTCACCTACGCCGGCGTCGCCGAGGCGTTCGGGATGGAGTATCACGAGCCGGCGCAGTTCGTCTGACGC
>DASXHF010000114.1:0-4860 GCA_036488775.1 Gemmatimonadaceae bacterium
GGATCGAGGATCTCGTCGATCCGTCTGATCGCGCCCTGGATGTGCAGCTGCGTCGCGCGGTCGCCCGAGCGTCCGGCAGCGGAGCGCAGGTCGTTGCGCAGCGTGACGAGCGTCCCTCGCACCTCGGACTTCGCGTCGTCCGAGAGCGGCTGTGGGCGAGGGATCCCGAACGCGGCGCGTTGCTGCGCGATGATCGGATTCTCGGGTTGCGGGTTGAGCTTGTTGGCGAGCTGGGTGAGGTAGTCCATCTGCAGCTCGCGACGGAAAGCGTCGACCGGGCGGCCGGCATAGATCTCCGACCAGATACCGCGCCGCAGATCGTCGAGCAGGCCGGAGAGGGTGTAGACGTCGGACTTGTTCGTCGCCACCGCTTCGTTCTCGAGCAGACGATTCATGCGTCCGTCGTCCAGCACGTTCGCGAGCACGCGCGTCTGCGCGCCGTTGATGCGGTTGATCATGCCACCCGCTTCGATGCGGCTCGCCAGCTCGGGGCGGACGAGATACGTCGGCGTGCGGAACACGTTGTCGTTGAGGAAGCGCACTGCCTCCTGCTGCCGAGCACGCGGCAGCGCCACGTAGACCGGACCGGATTGTCCGCCCGCCTTGTACTGCACCGTGCCCCCGCCGATCATCGTCGCAACGTGATTCGCTTCGGTCGCCCACTGTCCCACCGTGCGGTTGTAGACCTCGGCGAGATCCGAGTTGTCCTCACCCCTCGCCGTCGCGGCGCCGTTGATGTAGCCCACGACGCGCTGGATGTTCTTGAAGCCGAGCGTGGTGGACTTGACCGGATCGGCATCGCCGACCGCCTCGCTCAGCGTGCCGAAGTTGCCGTATTCGTTGTTCTCGGCGAAGCGATACCAGGGGATAGTGTCCTGCATGCGCGCCCACTGATCGAGCGTCGGCCGCTCCTCCTCGGGCGTGTGTGCGCCAGGGATCGGCTTGTATCCCCACATGATCGCGAACTTGTCGTACGGGCCCACCCTCGGCACGATGTCAGCGAGCGCGATGCTGTCCTCCGGCTGCGCGACGTAGTTGAAGCGCGAGTAGTCCATGATGCTCGGCGAGTGACCCATCCGATGCACCCAGCTCGCGCTGCGGACGCTGTCGGCGGGATAGGTCGAGCTGCCGATCTGGTCGTGGCGCAGGCCGATCGTGTGGCCGATCTCGTGTGCGACGACGAACTCCAGCAGGCGCCCCATCAGCGAGTCGGGGAGCGGGAAGGTCCGGGCGCGCGGATCGAGCTGCGCGGCCTGCGTGAAGTACCAGTCGCGCTGCAGGTTGAGCACGTTCTGGAACATGCGCACGGAGCCGTTCAGGATCTCACCGGTGCGCGGGTCGTGGACGTGCGGTCCGACGGCGTTCTCGGTGGTGCTCGGGAGCCAGCGGATGACGGTGTGGCGGATGTCCTCGGGAGACCAATCGGGATCGTTGGCCGGTGCGTCCATGGCGACGATCGCGTTGCGGAAACCGGCGGCTTCGAATGCCGGCTGCCAGTCGGTGATCGCCTTGCGGATCCACGGCTTCCACCGCTCGGGCGTGCCGGGATCGACGTAGTACACGATGGGCTTCTTGGGAGCGCACAGACCGCTCGCATCCGGCGGACCGGCGCATTCCAGTCGATACTTGGTGATGTAGCGGCGTTGCGCGGCGCGCTGCTCGGCGCCGAAGTCCACCTGCCGGAGCGAGAAGAATCCCACCCGCTCGTCGAAGCGCCGCGGCATCATCGGCTGGTCGGGCAGGCGGACGATGCTCCAGTGCGCCAGCACGCTCGACGCGGGCCGTGCCTGCGTCGGCGGCGCCTGGACCGGCCCGAATCCTTGCGGCACGATGACGCCGGTCTGTGTCGCCTCGACCTCGACGTTGTCGGGGAACGCGATCGCACGCTCGACATACGACCGGGAGGGATCGATCTGTCCGCGGATCGCGGCGATCTCCGGGATGCTCGTGGTGAACAACCGCGTCACGTCGACGACGGCGGCGCTGTCCGGGCCGTACGTCTCCACGTTGAAGATCGCGACGACCGGCGCGTAGTTGGCGGCCTGCACGGCGCGATAGACGGAGAGTCCCGTGTCGGCCGTGATGGCGAACGACGGCGCCCGCAGGATGACGCGGTTGCCGTTGCGCTCCCAACGGAGCGTGTGCTCGGCGAACTGGTCACCGCCGTATTCGCCGAACTGGCCGCCCGGCAAGCTGGGATCGGCCGCCGCCGCGCGCGCGTAGCGGCCGACGATCAGCATGTCCTTGTTCAGCTCCTTCGCCGGGATCTCGAAGTAGAGCCGGTCACCGACGCGGTGCGCGGCGAAGAGGCCGCGGCGCGTCCGCGCGTCGGGCGTGATGACGCGGTTGTACGGACGGGGAGCGGGGGTGCCTGGCTGGGCGCCGCCGCGGTTGGTCGTGTCGCCAGGCACCTGCTGCGCACCGGGCTGACCGACGACGACACGCGCCGCACCCTGCTGTGGTGCGGGCGCCGGCGCCGGCTGCTGAGTCGAGCATCCCGCCGCGAGGATGGCGACGACGGCAGGAAGCGTGGGACGGATCTTCATCATGTGGGTGTGGTTGCTGCGGGGGTGCCGCGCATCCGGACGTCGGCGCGCGATGAGGGTAGGAATTTCATCTATAGAGCAGACGCACGCGCTGCCGGGAACGCTGGGCTCTCACAGCGCGACGTCGCCTCCCGGATCGCGTTTCCTGGACGCGGCCATCGTGCGCGCCATCGTGGCCTTCGATTGCGTCATGGCGCGCTCGGTCGCCTGCGCATCGAGGGAGATCAGCACGCTCACCGATTCCTTCTGTTCGGCGCCGCGGGTGACTCGGAGGACCTGGCCTTCTGCCGCACCGGCTGGCAGGAGGTAGACCGGCAGGGTGATCATGCGCTCGCCGTCCTCTTCGACGCGCGCCATTCCCTCCTCGATTCCATCCACCACCCAGCGATGTTCGGTCCGTTCGGCCATCGCGTTCCCTATCGGTTCATCCGGGCTCGACCGGAGGTCGGGCGCGCGAGCACCCGCGGTCGAGCGATCGAGCGCGAAGATGCACTGCGCCATCTCGATTGGCCAGCGGAGTCTGCCTGTCGTCAATCGTGTCGTGGTGCGCGGCCTGCAACAAGGGGCTCCCTCGGACCGCACCGCACAGCAGACAGGACGATACCGATGCCCGCTCCTACGCAGTCGATCTGGTTCCAAACCGCGTCCGTGTCGAAGCGTCGGGCGCTCGGCGATCACGTGACGGCCGACGCCTGCGTCATCGGTGCGGGCATCGCCGGCCTGAGCGTGGCGTATCATCTCGCGCGGGCAGGCAAGCGCGTCGTCGTGCTCGACCGCGCGCAGATCGGCAGTGGCGAATCCGGCCATACGACGGCGCATCTCACCAACGCGCTCGACGATCGCTACGCGACGCTGGAAAAGGCGCGCGGTGAAGAGATCAGCCGGCTGGCCGCGGAAGGTCACACCGCGGCGATCAACCGCATCGAAGAGATCGTACGGCTCGAGGGGATCGACTGCGACTTCGCGCGAGTCGACGGGTACCTGTTCTGCGGCGGCGACGACACGCCGGAGCTGCTGGACCGAGAGCTCGCCGCGGCGCACCGCGCGGGCCTGAGCGACGTGACGCGCGTCGCTCGCACGCCGATCCGCGGATGGGACAGCGGGCCGGCGCTGCGATTCCCCAATCAGGGGCGCTTTCACGTTCTCAAGTATCTCGAAGGGCTCGCGCGTGCGATCGAGAAGCGGGGAGGCACGATCTACGGCGACTCGAAGGTCGAGAAGATCGAGGGCGGGACGCCGGCGATGGTCACCACCGACGCGAAGATGACCGTCGCCGCGGACGACGTGGTCGTCTGCACCAACGGCGCGATCAGCGACATGGTCGTCACGCACGCGAAGCAGGCGCCGTATCGCACGTTCGCGGTGGCGTTCGTCGTGCCGAAGGGAAGCGTGCCCGACGCGTTGTACTGGGACACGCCGGACCCATATCACTACGTCCGGCTCCAGCCGCTCGACGACGCGCGCGACGCGTTGATCGTGGGCGGCGAGGATCACAAGACGGCACACGAGGACGACGCCGGCGCGCGCTTCACCCGACTCGAGACGTGGACGCGCGAACGGTGGCCGGTGCTCCGCGAGCGATTGACGCAGTGGTCGGGTCAGGTGCTCGAGCCCTACGACTATCTCGCGTTCATCGGCCGCAACCCGGACGGCGCGAAGCACGTATGGCTGGCGACGGGCGACTCCGGGATGGGGATGACGCACGGCACGATCGCCGGCATCCTGCTCGAGGCGTTGATCCTCGGCAAGGAGCACGCATGGGAGAAGGTGTACGATCCCAAGCGGGTCACCCTGCACCTGCGCGAGCTCCGCACGCTCGCCGCCGAGAACGCCGACGTGGCCGTGCACGTGACGGTCGACTACCTGACCCCGGGTCAGAGCGACGTGGCGGACATTCCCAACGGGGAAGGCCGCGTCATCCGCCGCGGTGTGCACAAGGTCGCCGCGTACAAGGACGAGCGAGGCAAGGTGCACGAGTGCTCAGCCGTCTGCACGCACCTGCGCTGCATCGTGAACTGGAACACCGCCGAGAAGAGCTGGGATTGTCCGTGCCACGGATCGCGCTTCGATCCGACCGGCAAGGTCATCGCCGGTCCGGCGACGATGGATCTCGAACAGCTCTGAGTCAGTCCTCGTCGGGCCGCGGATCGCCGTCCGCCTGCGGCTGCGCGTCGCTGCCGAGCACTCGTGCCGCGACCGCTGACGGCATGTACACCGTCTCCTTTGCGACCTTGGGCGGTGCGGCGAGGGTTGGAAAGGAGACGCTGTATGCGGCGAGGTGGCGGAGTGCGATGCTGCGAATCATGGGGTCCTC
>DASXHF010000121.1:0-4368 GCA_036488775.1 Gemmatimonadaceae bacterium
GCCGAGTCGCTGCTCGGCCGGCTCGACCTCTCGGCATTCGCGGGCGCACCATTCACCGAGACCGGGATGGCCGGCACGGCAGTCGAGATCGCGAGCGCGGTCGATCGTGAGGCGCTTCGACTGACGCCCCTCGTTCCACGCGGTGTCGGCCCAGCGGTGCTCGTCGTCCTTCTTGCGTCGTCCACGCTGTTGGCGCTGCCGACCGGAGTGGAGCGCACCTTTCACGACGGCGTGCTGGCCTACGACCGGTCGGATTGGACTGCTGCCCGACACCTGTTCGGCCGAGTGGCCGCGCGCTCGCCGCGCGCCGCGGACGCATGGGCCAACCTCGGCACCACCGCCTGGGCGGCGAGCGACACCGCCTATGCCATGCTGGGCTGGCAGCGCGCGCTGCGCCTCGATCCGCTCGACACCGAGCTCCGGGACCGGATGGCGATCGTGCAATCACCGTCGGTGACGGCGCCGGGCTATGTCCCGCCGGTCCCGATCGACGCCGCGGCCGCGACGGCGCTCGCCTTCTGGCTGGGCGGGTGGCTCCTGCTCGCGCTCCCCGGCAGCCGCCGCCCCGCGAGGGCGCGCGCACTTTCCAGTATGGCGCTCGCCGTGGCGCTCGCCGCGCTCGCCGTCACGGTCGAGCTGAACGGGCGCTCCAGCATGCGGGGTCTGGGTGCGGTGCGCGCGTCGCGCCAGCTGCTCGACGCGCCCGACCTGACCGCTGCACCCACCGCCTCCGCCAGCGCGGGCGAGATCGGCGCGCTCGGCGCGCGAGAAGGCGCGTGGGTGCGCATCGCGCTCGACGAGGGCCGTGCCGGCTGGCTGCCGGCGGCCGCCGTCGTTCCCCTCGACGAGACTCCCGGCGCCGATTGACCGCGGTGTCGTCCGCGGCGTAGTCTTCGGGCAATGACACGCATCGCGGTCCTCCCACCTGCCGTCGCCGACCAGATCGCCGCCGGCGAGGTGGTCGAACGTCCCGCGTCGGCGCTGAAGGAGCTGATCGAGAACGCGCTCGACGCCGGCGCCACCGCCATCGACGTCGCAGTCGAGGAGGGGGGACGGCAGCTCATTCGCGTCGCCGACGATGGCTGCGGGATGGAGCGCGAGGACGCGGTGCTCGCCCTCGCCCGCCACGCGACCTCGAAGATTCGCTCGGCAAGCGATCTCGTGGGCGTGCGCAGCTTCGGCTTTCGGGGCGAAGCGCTGCCGGCGATCTGCTCCGTGAGCCATCTGCTCGTCGAGACCGCGTCGGCCGACGGCGCCGGAACGACCGTCCGCGCATCCGGCGGATCGATCGAGGAGGTGAGCGACACGGCCCGCCGCCGCGGCACGACGATCAGCGTCGCACGCCTGTTCTACAACGCGCCGGCGCGTCAGAAATTCCTCCGCGGCGCGCGCTCCGAATGGCGCGGCATACAGGACGCGCTCACCAGCGTCGCGCTCACGCGACGCCACGTCCGCCTCACCGTGACGCACGACGGAAAGCGCGTGCTCGCACTCCCCGCCGCCGACTCGTTGCGCGCGCGCGTCGCCGCGCTCTGGGGCGCGGACGCCGCCGACCGGCTGCTCGACGTCGAGGACGTGCGCGGCGCGATCCAAGTCAGCGGGCTTGCCGAGCGCCCCGCCGACGTCGGCACCGCGAGCCGGCGCACCTTTCTCACCGTGAATGGCCGGCCGATTCGCGACAATGGGCTCCTCCGCGCGGCGGAGACGGCGTATCGGTCGACGCTCGCCTCCGGGCTGCGGCCATCCCTCCTCCTCGAGATCGTCGTTCCCGCCGACAGCGTGGACGTGAACGTCCATCCGGCCAAGGCGGAGGTTCGCTTCCGCGATCGCTGGATCGTGGAGCGCGCCGTGGAGGACGCGGTGCGCCGCGCGCTCGGCACGCTCGACGCCGGCGCGGCGCTCGGTGCGCGGCGTTGGTCCGCGGGCGTGACGTGGAACAGCAATGGCACGAGCGCGGATGTCGAGCTGCTGCGCGCCGCGCCGGTGCCGGCCGTGGGGCTGTTCGCGCCCCCGCCGATCGGCCATTCGCTCGATGCGCACCCATCCAGGACGGCCGCGGCTGCCTCCGCGGTAGATCCGACGCCGGCCGACGAGGCGATCGTAGTGCCGCCGCTGTTTCAGCTTCGGCGCATGTACATGACGTTCGAGCATGACGACGGGCTGGTCCTGATCGACCAACACTCGGCCCACGAACGCGTGCTGTACGAGCGATTCATGGGCATGTTCGAGCGCGGCGAGGCGCCCTCGCAGCGCCTCCTCTTCCCGCTCACGCTCCATCTCGCGCCCGCCGAGGCCGAGGCGTTCGACGCGAATCGCGCCATGCTCGCGGCGGTCGGCTTCGAAGTCGAAGGCTTCGGCGGTCACACGGTGCTCGTCCACAGCGTGCCGACGCCACACCCCCGGTTCGACGCCGAACGCTGTCTGCGTGAGACGCTCGCCTCGCTTGCCGGCGACCGCGATACCGCGGCCCATGGCCGCCACGAGCGGCTCGCCGCGACCGTCGCCTGTAAGGCGGCCATCAAGGCGGGGGAAGAGATGTCGGCCGGGGAGATGCGCGCGCTGTTCGTCGCGCTCAGCGAGACCAGGCTGCCCGCGCACGACGTGCACGGGCGCTCGACGATCGTGCGGCTATCGTGGGCCGAGCTCGAGCGCCGCTTTGGGCGACAATAGCCGGCCCGTCGTTCACGTCATCTGCGGCCCCACTGCGGCGGGGAAGACCCGCGCCGCGCTCGAGCTGGCGCGCGTCGCCGACGTCGCCGTCGTGAGCGCCGACTCGCGACAGCTCTACCGCGGGTTCGACGTCGGCACCGCGAAGCCCAGCCCGGCCGAGCAGCGCGCCGTCGCGCACTACGGCATCGACGTGCTGGATCCCGCCGAGCGAGCGTCGGCCGCGTGGTGGGCCGAGCGCGCCGACGGGTGGATCCGGGCGGTGATCGCGCGCGGCCAGACACCGCTCGTCGTGGGGGGGACGGGACTCTATCTCCGCGCGCTGTTCGGACACCTGTTCGAGGAGCCTGCCATGGACGCCGCACAGCGCGTTGCGCTGCAGGAGGAGCTGGGCGAGCTACCGGTCGAGGAGCTCCGGCGCTGGGTCGCGCGCCTCGATCCCGATCGCGCACACCTCGGACGGACGCAGCTGCTGCGCGCGATCGAGATCGCGCTGTTGACCGGACGGCGTGTGAGCGACTTGCACCGGGAGCGACGGACGCCGCCGCGGTGGCGCGCCCGCTATCTTCTCGTGGACGCCGGCCCCGCGCTCGGCCGGCACATCGCGGAGCGAGCCCGGACGATGTTCGACGCCGGCTGGGCGGACGAGGTGCGCGAGCTGTCGCGCCAGGTATCGTCGGACGCCCCCGCGTGGAACGCCTCGGGCTACCGGACGGTTCGTGCGATGGTGGATGGCGAGCTCACGCCGGACCTTGCGCTGGAGAGAGTCGTGATCGAGACGCGGCAGTACGCGAAGCGGCAGCGCACCTGGTTCCGGCACCAGCTTGCCGGCGAGGACGTCACCTCGATCGACTCCGCCGGTCCCGCCTTTTCGGCGCAGCTCGCCGCGTGGTGGCGCGGCGCCGCACGGCATGGGCGGGGGGGGAGCGCGGCGTGAAGATCGGCATCACCTGCTATCCGACGTACGGTGGCTCCGGCGCCGTGGCGACGGAGCTCGGCATCGCGCTCGCGCAGCGTGGCCACGAGATCCATTTCATCACGTATCAGCAGCCGTTCCGTCTGCCCTCGTTCCTGCCGCGGATCTTCTTTCACGAGGTGGACGTCGGCCGCTATCCGCTGTTCGAGTACCCGCCGTACGACCTCGCTCTGGCCGTTCGCATGCACGAAGTCGTGCTCAAGCACGAGCTCGACCTGCTGCACGTGCACTATGCGATTCCGCACGCCACCAGTGCGTGGATCGCGCGCGAGATGCTCGAGTCCACACGGCCGGACATCAAGGTGCTCACGACGCTCCACGGCACGGACATCACCGTCGTCGGCCAGGATCCGTCCTTCTTCGCCATCACCAAGTTCTCGATCGAGCGCTCGGACGGCCTGACTGCCGTGTCCGAATACCTTCGCACGGAGACGCAAGCCGCGTTCGGCTGCGCCGGCGAGCGCATCGAAGTCATCCCGAACTTCATCGACCCAGCGATCTACGATCGCACGAAATACGCGCCCGAGCTGCGCGGACAGATCGACGCGGGACGCAAGATCTTCATGCACGTCTCGAACTTCCGGCCGGTCAAGCGCGTGCGGGACGTCGTCGGCGTCTTCGCACTCGCGGCGCGCGAGATTCCGAGCGCGCTGGTGATGGTGGGCGACGGTCCCGATCGCGTCGAGGCAGAGCAGGAGGCGCGGCGGCTCGACGTGGCCGACCAG
>DASXHF010000126.1:0-4515 GCA_036488775.1 Gemmatimonadaceae bacterium
CCGTTGCGGACGGCAAGGTCCATGACCTTGCAGATCTTCTCGGCGAACGACTCGCTGAGCGAGCCGCCGAAGACCGTGAAGTCCTGCGAGAAGACGTACACCAGGCGGCCGTCGATCCGCCCGTAGCCGGTCACGACACCGTCGCCGTACGGGCGGTCGGCCTCGAGGCCGAAGTCGTTCGAGCGGTGGACCACGAACCGGTCGAGCTCGACGAAACTGCCCTCGTCGAGGAGCAGATCGAGCCGCTCGCGCGCGGAGAGCTTTCCCTTTGCGTGTTGCGCCTGGAGCCGCGCTTCACCGCCGCCGAGCTCCGCCTCGGCGGCGCGGCGCTCGAGGAGGCCGAGCTTGTCTCGCATCGTCATAGGCGTCAGAAGCTAGCGCGCCGGCTCGGTGCGTACCAGCGACGCACGCTCGCCGCGCGCGACTCGCGGTGCTCGACGGTCGGCGCGCGGCGGTCGGGGGCGCGCACTCGTTCCGCCGGCGGACGGGGCGTGAACGCCTGCGCCGGGGCGGCGCAGGCACGCCCCGACACCGGCTTCACGAGCACGCGCCCCCTCCCGCACACCGATCCCGGCCGCGTCGGCGAACGACCACGCTCCCGTCCGACCGCTTCCTTACGCCGCGATCCCGATCCTGCGGTCCGTGCCGGCGGCTCGTCGGTCCGTCGAGATCGCGCCCGCGCGCCGGGCTTCTCGCGCGGTGCGGAGCGCATGGAAAAGCGTAGGAGGAGGGCGCGCCCGTTCGCGCAGCCGGTGTCGGGGTGTGCTCGCGCCGAATCCGGCGCGAGCGTTCACACCCCGTCCGCCGGCGAAGCGAATGGGCGCGCCCGGATCGGGCGGGACAACCCATGCGCGCGCGGATCCGGCGCGAGATCCCATACGCGCCCAGAGCCGGCGCGACAAACGAAACGAGCCCGCGCTTTGCAGCGCGGGCTCGCTCGACTCCGGTCCGGAGCGACTACTCGTCGGCTGTGACGTCGATCGGGACCACCACGTCGCCGTCTTCCGTGTGGATCTTCGGCGGCGTCTCCGGACGCGGCGGCTGCTCCTCCGGAATGTTCACCACGCTCAGCACGATGCGCCGGTGGATCGGATCCACCTCCAGCACGCGCGTGTCGAGGTTCATCCCCTCGTACACCACGTCCGCCGGGCTGTTGACCGTCGCGCCCTGACCGAGCTGCGAGATCGGCACGAAGCCCTCGATGTCGTTGCCGATGTCGACCACGACGCCCTTGTCCATCAGCCGCACGACGTGCGAGCGCATCTCGGTGCCGACCGGATAGGTCTCACCGATCCGCAGCCACGGATCTTCCTCGGCCTGCTTGAGGCCGAGCGAGATCCGCTTGTTCTCGCTGTCGATGTTGAGGATCACCACGTCGACCGCGTCGCCCTTCTTCACGACTTCCGACGGATGCTGCACGCGCTTCGTCCAGCTCATGTCGGAGATGTGGATCAGACCATCGATGCCGGGCTCGATCTCGACGAACGCGCCGAAGCTCGTGAGGTTGCGCACCTTGCCGTTGATGCGCGTGCCGACCGGATACTTGAGCGGCAGCACGACCCACGGATCCTGCTCCGTCTGCTTCATGCCGAGCGAGATCTTCTCCTCGTTCGGATCGACCTTGAGCACGACCGCTTCGATCGTCTCGCCGATCGACACCAGCTTCGACGGATGCCGGACGTTGCGCGTCCAGCTCATCTCGGAAATGTGAACCAGTCCTTCGATCCCTGGCTCCAGTTCGATAAAGGCGCCGTAATTCGTGATCGATACGACCTTCCCCTGCACGCGCGTACCGACCGGATACTTCTCGGCGACGTCCTTCCACGGGTAGCTCTGGAGCTGCTTGAGACCGAGGGAGATGCGCTCGCGCTGCCAGTCGATGTCGAGCACCTTGACCTCGAGCTCCTGCCCGATCGCGACCATCTCCGAAGGGTGCGAGATCCGGCCCCACGACATGTCGGTGATGTGCAGCAGGCCGTCGACACCGCCGAGATCGATGAATGCACCGAAGTCGGTGATGTTCTTGACGACGCCCTTCCGGATCTGGTCCTTCTCCAGCTCCTTCATCAGCTTCTCGCGCTTGCCTGCACGCTCGTTCTCGAGGATCACTCGACGCGAGACGACGATGTTCCGGCGGCGCTTGTTCAGCTTGATGATCTTGAATTCGAACTTCTGACCGAGCAGCTCGTCGATGTTCGGCACGCGACGCAGCGCGATCTGCGAGCCCGGGAGGAACGCGTCGACGCCCATGAGGTCGACCACGACACCGCCCTTGATCTTCTTGACGAGCGTGCCTTCGACCGGCTGCTCGTTCTCGTAAGCGAGACGGATGCGCTCCCACACGCGCATGAAGTCCGCTTTCTTCTTCGAGAGAACGACCGACCCTTCCTGGTCTTCCAGGTGCTCGAGCAGCACCTCGACTTCGTCACCGGGCTTGAGGTCCGGGAAGTCTTTGAACTCCTCGAGCGGGACGCTGCCTTCCGATTTGAAGCCGATGTCGAGCACGACCATGTTGTCGCGAATCTCGAGCACACGGGACTTGACGATCTCGCCTTCGTCAATCGAGGCCATCGTCCCGTTGTACATCTCCATCATCGTCTCCAGCTCGTCGGGCGAGTAGCCCTCGTCGTCAACGAGTTCGGGACGCAGGTTGGCAAGCGGACGTAGCTGTGCACGCTGCTGGTCGCGCTTCTCGCGTGCAGTCAACGCCGTGCCGGTCGGGGTTTCGAGCTCAGTCATCGTTGGCGTAATGCTCTCCTAGAACGCGGATCTTTTGGCTCGCCGCGACGAGTTTGAAGGGTGATACGATGAAGGTGCGATAGTCAGCCCAATCGGATATGAGCCGCACATTGGGGCGAACCATGCAATGTAGAGGAGTCAGGTCGCCGCGTCAACCTTAAGTCACGCGGGGGCGCTGACTTACGGCGTGAGCGAGCGCCACGATCCGCTCGACCTGCTCAGCCTGCGTCAGATACGTCGTATCCAGCAGGACCGCGTCCTTCGCCTGAACGGTCTGCGTTGCGTCCTTCGCGTCGCGCTGAACGATGAGGTCGGTCTCCTCGGCGATCTCCTCGTCCGATGGCCGCCGCGAGAGGCGTTGGGTCAGCCGCCGCCGCGCCCGCTCCCAGGGATCCGCAACGAGAAAGATCTTGAGGGGCGCGTCAGGGAACACCGCCGTGCCCATGTCACGTCCGTCGGCCACGATGTCGTGCCGCTCCGCCGCAGCGCGGACCTGCGCGTTGACCCACGTGCGCACCTCGGGGACGCGCGCGACGTGCGAGACGTGTTCCGTGACGAGGCCGCCGCGAATCTCCTCCTCGGCCGACACGCCGTCGATCAGGGCGATGAACGACGTCTCGGCCGCGCGCAGCCCGACTCGGGGCCCCTGCGACACCATGTGCGTCGGCGTCCAACGGTCCGGCGGCGCCCCCTGCCGAAGCAGCGCGGCCGTCAGCGCGCGATACAGCGACCCCGAGTCGACGTGCAGGTAGCCGAGCCGCTCGGCGACCCACTGGGCGGTCGACGACTTCCCCGACGCCGCCGGCCCGTCGATCGCGATCACCATCCGCGCCACATCGCTCACGTCGACGTCACGCGCGCGAGATCGGACCAGAACGATGGATACGACACGGCGACGCACTCGCGATCGTCGATCGCGATCTCGTTGCCGGGCAGCGTGGCGAGAATCCCGAACGCCATCGCGAGCCGGTGATCCCCCTGCGTCGTCACCAGGCCGCGCAGCCGCGGCCGGGTGCCGCGCACGATGAAGCCGTCCGGCAGCTCCTCGGCGTCCGCGCCGAGTGCGCGCAGGTTGTCCACGACGGCGCTGATCCGGTCGCTCTCCTTGACGCGCAGCTCCGCCGCGCCGGTCACCGTCGTCTCGCCGTCGGCGTAGGCGGCGATGCACGCAACGAGCGGCAGCTCGTCGATGAGCGTCGGGATCGCCTCGGCGCCGATGTTCAGTCCGTCGAGCGACGCGCCACCGCGCACCCGTAGATCGGCCACCCACTCGCCAGTCTCACGCACCCGGTTCTCGAGCTCGATCGACGCGCCCATCTCGAGCAGCGCGGCGAGAAAGCCCGTGCGCGTCTCGTTCACGCCGACGCGCTCGATGCGCAGGTCGGCCCGTGGCGCGAGCGCGGCCAACGCGGCGAAGAACGCGGCCGACGACGGATCACCGGGCACCGTGAGATCGAGCGGGGCGAGCGTCTGGTTGCCGAACAGCAGCACCGCATCCTCGTTCGTCCACACTTCGGCGCCCATCGCGGCGAGCATTCGCTCGGTGTGGTCGCGCGAGCGCGAGGGCTCGCGAACCGTCGCCTCGACGCCGGCACACAACGCCGCGAGCAGGATGCAGCTCTTCACCTGCGCGCTCGCCGTGGTGTTGTTCCACTCGATGTCGGTGAGGTGCCCGCCGCGCACCTCCATCGGGAGCCCGCCGTGCGACGGCAGCTCCACCTGGGCCCCCATCGCCTCGAGCGGCTCCTTCACCCGGCGCATCGGCCGGCGGCTCAG
>DASXHF010000165.1:0-53048 GCA_036488775.1 Gemmatimonadaceae bacterium
CTCCGGATGGGGCTTGCAGTGGGACTTCATCATCGTTCACGAGAGCGCGCACGAGTGGTTCGGCAACAGCATCACCGCGCAGGACATCGCCGACATGTGGGTGCACGAGAGCTTCGCGAACTACGCCGAGAACCTCTACACCGAATGTCGCTTCGGTAAGGCCGCCGGTTCGGCCTACGTGATCGGCACGCGAAGCAAGGTGCAGAACGACCGTCCGATCGTCGGGCACTACGGCGTGAACGACGAAGGCTCCGGCGACATGTACTACAAGGGCGGCAACATGCTGCACACGATTCGCCAGATCGTCGGGGACGACGAGAAGTGGCGTGCGATCCTTCGCGGCCTGAGCGCGACGTTCCGGCATCAGACCGTCACCGGTGCGCAGGTGGAGGACTACATCACGCGTGAGGCCGGCGTCGATCTGCAGCCGGTCTTCGCCCAGTATCTCACGACGACGAAGATCCCGGCGCTCGAGTACTCGGTGGACGGGTCGACCCTGTCGTACCGGTGGGCGGACGTCGTGCCCGGCTTCGCGATGCCGGTGCGCGTGTCGCTCTCGGCAGGCGACACGATCGTGCTGCATCCCACGACGACCTGGCAGACGACGCGCGCAAACGTGCACGACGTCTCGCAGGTGACCGTGGATCCGAACTTCTACGTCACCGCCCGTCCGCTGACGGCATCGACGCGCTGAGCGTCAGGCTGCAGGCGGAGTCGTGCTCGCTCCGTCGGGACCGGTCATCGGCGTCGCGTGCATCGTGATCGCGACCGCCTGACGTTTGATCGCGTCGGCCGTGGCGTGCCTGACGGCCCAGTCGAGTGAGAAGTCGGCGACCTGCTCCCAGCCGCTCTCGCCGAGCGTGTAGTGCGTGCGCTCCGGGTACTCCTTGTAATCCGTGACCGCTCTGGACTTGCGGTACAGGTTGAAGTTGGCACGCACGACGGATGGCGGTGAGATGTGATCGTGTCCGCCGGACACGAGAAGCAACGGTGCCCGGTCGTCGTTGTGGAAGTTCACCGTGCTGGCCGCGTGCGGATTGAAGTTCGCGAGGCCCGCCTGGAAGAGCACGTGATCCGGTCCCGGCACCGCATACCGCTCGTACACGTTCAGCGACTCTTCTTCGCTGAGCGTGTTGGTGAACGCGTAGTGGAACTGCTCGGGCGTGAGCGGAACGGCGCGACGATCGTTCGCCGGATTCCGGAGCGCCGGAAACGAGACCTTCAGCGTCGAGAAGGGCAGGAAGAGAATTCCCTTGACGGGTGCCGACGCGATCGCGACGCCCGCGGCACCGAGCCCGCGATCGAGCAGGATCTGCGCGACGAGCCCACCGAACGAGTGGCCGATGACGATCGGCGGACTGTCGAGGTCGCGAACGATCTTCTCGTAGTGATCGACGATCTCGGTGATTCCGAGTCCGGCGACCGACGACGGATCGCGTCGCAGCTCGTCGATGTCGCCCTCCATGCCGGGCCAGCTCCGCGCGACCACGCGATAGCCCCGCGATTCATAGCGGTCGATCCAGTGCTCCCAGCTGAGCGCGGTCATCCACAGTCCGTGAATGAGCACGACAGTGTCAGGGCCGGCGGGTGAGGGTAGGTAGCTCGCCATGGCAAACCTCCGATCCGTGATGATTCGGCCGACTTCGAGCAGCATGGTAATGTCCGACGCTCTGACGCGAATAGCTAGGACGCCCGTAACATTTCGACGCAGCGCCGCCAAACAGATGATCTCGATATCATGCTCGACTCGACCGAGGCGTCGGGCTCCGCGGGCAGTGGCCTTTCGATTGCGCGTTCATGCGATGGAGATCGGAGCCAAGAAAAAAAGCGGGATTACGGAAGAGGCCGGATCTGTAATCCCGCTTTCATCCAGAAGAGCAGCCGACCGGTGCAACGCGACACCGCAAGCCTTTGGCAGGTTGTCAAAGCGGCATTCAAGGACTTCGACGCCGACGACTGCGGCTTGCGGGCGGCGGCGCTCGCGTACTACACCGTCTTCGCGCTGCCGCCGCTGTTGATCCTCCTCGTCATGGTCGTCGGATTGATCTGGAGCCCCGATCAGGTCGCGAGCGCGCTGGAGCGACAATTCGCCGGCCTCATCGGGCCGGCCGGTGCGCAACAGGCCCAACAAATCATCGCCCACGGGCAGAACGCCGGCGGCGGCCGTCTCGCTGCTGTGTGGAGCATCGTCGGCATCATTCTCGGCGCCACCGGTTTCTTTCTTGGCCTCCAGGACGCGCTGAACCAGGTATGGAAGGTGAAGCCCGACCCGGCCAGGGGTGGCGTCAAGCAGTTCCTCGCGAAGCGTCTGCTCTCCGCCGGCATGGTGCTCGGACTCGGCTTCCTGCTCGCCGTTTCGCTGGCGCTCACCGCCGCCATCACCGCGATCGGTGGCATGATCGGCGGAAGTCTCGGCGCGCCGCTGTTGGAGGCGATCAATCAGCTCGCGTCGCTCGCCGCGCTGACGCTGCTGTTCGCCGCGCTCTACCGAGTGCTGCCCGACGCCGAGATCGCATGGCGCGACGTGTGGGTCGGCGCCGCGGCGACGGCCGTGCTGTTCGAGGCCGGCAAGTTCATCATCGGTCTATACCTCGGCTTCAGCAAACCGGGCGACGCGTTCGGCGCGGCGAGCGCGCTCGCCGTCGTCCTCGTCTGGGTCTACTATTCGGTGATGATGCTCCTGCTCGGCGCCGAGTTCACCCGGGAATGGGCGACGCAGCGCGGGCGGGGGATCGAGCCGGAAGAAGGCGCGGTGCGGGTCGTCCAGCACGAGCAGATCGTCCGCCCGGACGAGCGGTAGACGACTACGGTCCGCTGGGCGGGCCTGTCGGTTGGTCCTGCTCCGGCGCGCGCGTCGGCAGCTTCGGCTGCTGGCCGAACATGCGGTTCACCGAGATGAACACGCCACGCAAGCCGAATCGCTTGCTCTGCGACTCGATCACCCGGCCGTCCGCCGTCCGGAAGCCGAAGGACATCGTGTTGAACGGGTCCGCTACACGGAGCGTCACTCCGCCCTGGTCTCCCCAGATCTTCTGCCGTATGGAGACGTTGGTGAAGGCAAACGCCGTCAGCGAGCCACCCTCGACGTTGAAGGGTGCGCGATAGTTCGACGAGATCTGCAGGTCGGTCTGCGGCGACAGCTTGTAGGTCGCGTTGGCTCTGAGCGACCAGAAGAAGGTGCTGGTGGAGAGATCGCCCGCATTCGGAGAGACGTCACCAGAGATGTTCGCCGCGTCGCTCCGATAGTGGAAGGCGCTTCCGCCGCCGAAGAAGTTCAACTTGCCCACCTTGTAGGTCGCGTTCAGATCCGTCCCCATCGTGATGGTGCTCGCGACGTTGTCGACCGTCCCGATCGAGATCCCGTTCGCATCGACGTACCGAATGAAGCGCACGGCGTGCGCCGTCTTCCGCACGTACGGGTTGAGCTGCACGGAGCCCCACCCGGTGGTCTGCTGCAGTCCCAGCTCGAATGCGTCGGTGTACTCCGGCTGCACCTCGGGATTGCCGCGATAGATGCTCCGCGCGTCGTCGTGCCACGGAATGGGACTGAGCTGGAACGGATCCGGACGCGAGATGCGCCGCGAATAGCTCAGCTTCACCTGCTGCATCTCCGTCGGGTTGTACGTCACGTTCGCGCTCGGAAACAGGCTGCCGTAATGCTTGTCGTAGCTCGGATACGGTGCGGAGAGGTCCAGCCGCGTCGCCGCCTGCTCGAGCCGCAGGCCGGCCTGTCCCTGCACCTTGCCTGCCCGTTGCGAGTACACGGCGTAGACGGCGCCGATCTGCTCGCGGTAGTCGAATGCCGAGGCGCCTGCCGCCGGGAGGAACTGTCCGGTCGTCAGATCCAGCGCCGAGGGGGTGATGTCGTCGGTCGTCTTGCGCGACACGCCCTTGAATCCTGCCTCGAGCTTCCTCGTCGTGCCGAACGGATGCGTGTAATCCGACTGCAGCGTCCACGTCGGAACGTCGGCGGTCGACTCGTCGCGCTGGGGGCTGCCGGAGAGCGCGCCGCTCGTTCCATCCGCCAACGCGACGAAGTTGGAGAACACGTTCTGCGAGCTCCATGCATTGCGCGCGAAGCGGAGCTCCGTGGAGAACGTCGTCGCCTCCGGACCGCCCGTGCGCCGATACGCCGTCGTGATGTCCTGGGTTTGGTTGCGCGAGCGCTGGTCGGCCAATTGGTTCGTCGCGTCGAGCACGTCCTGCGTGACGGTGAGATCGGTGTTGCGCGCCAGGAGCTTTCGCTGCCACAGTCCGCCCGAGACGATCGCGTCGGCCGAGACCGCATCGTGCTCGCCGAGCTTGTACTCCGAGCGGAGTGTGAGATTCTGCGACCGCGGTGACGCCTGGCCGCCGGTGCGCGACATGACGTAGGCCGGCGACGTTGCGTCGAGCAGCTCGCGCTCGGAGTGCCAGGCGAGGTCGCGACTCTCACGGAAGAAGTTGTACGACGCGAACAACGTCGACGGGCCCGACTGCCGTCCGACGTTCCCGGATATGTTGGCGAGCCCCGTCGTTCCCGTGCCCATGGTGAAGCCGCCGCTCACTCCCGTGTCCAGCTTTTCCGTCAGCACGATGTTGATGATGCCCGCCGTCCCCTCGGGATCATCCTTGGCCGACGGGTTCGTGGCCACTTCGATCCTGGAGACGTTGCTCGCCGGGATCTGCGCGAGGAAGTTGCCGAGCTGCTCGCCTTTCAGCGGCGTCGCTCGCCCGTTGATCTGCACGACGACGTTCTCGTTGCCGCGCAGGCTGACCTTGTTCTGGCCGTCGACTTCGACGGACGGCGTGTTGCGCAGCGCGTCGACCGCCGTGCCGCCGCTGACCGTGGCCATGTTCTTCACGGAGTAGCTGTTGCGATCGGGGGACAGCGCCACGTCGTTCCGCTCGGCCACGACGTCCTGCTTTGCGAGCTGCACGGCGATCGGTGAGAGCGTGAGCGTACCGACGTCCGCGATGGATGCGGTGGCGTTCACCACGACGTCTCCGCGCACGAGCGGCGCGTATCCCAGCGACCGCACGTGCACCGAGTAGCGGCCCGCCGGAATGCCGGTCAATTGAAAGGACCCGTCAGCGCGCGGCAGCCCGCCCGCGACGATGGCAGGCTCGGTTCCCCGGCGCACCGTGATCGACCCAGCCGAGACGGCGCGCCCCGTGCCGGCTTCCACGAGACGACCTCTGATCTCTCCCGACTCGCGCGCCTGTGCGGCGAGGCCGGAGGTGGCGGCGAGCGACGCGATGGCACAGCAGGCGAACCAACGCACGAGAGCGCGCATACAGGTTCCCAACGCAAGAGGTCCATACGGTACGCTCTGCACGACACATAGCAGCAGCGCGACACATCACGAGGTGCGTCGACTGCCGTTGGACAACTGCGATGCGAATTTGGTTACCTGATCCGTTCGCCCCCGGGACTGGGACGAAGCGGTGTCGCCAATCGAGGAGGGGCGGAGCGCGCGAGACGCGCTCAGCCAGCGACCGGAATCCGGCGGCGAAAACGTGGCGTCGGATGCGCCCGGTGCACGTGCGCGCCGGCCGCGCTCGCGCTGCGCAGCGTCACGAGCGTCACCTCGGGTGATGCGCCGAGCCGGAAGGGAATCCCCCAGTAGCCCGTGCCCGGGCTGATGTAGAGCAGCGCCTCGCGATCGATGTGCGCGCCCATCGCGCGCTCGAGGAACGGAGACGCGAGGCTCCATCCCAGATTGGGCAGCGCGAGCTGGCCCCAATGCGTGTGTCCGCTCAGCGTGAGCGCCACGCCACGACTCGCCAGCGCCGGCCACAGTGCGGGATTGTGCGCGAAGGCGATGACCGTCGCACCCTCGGGCACGCCGGCCAGCGTGCGCTCCACGTCGGGCGCGCTGCGGGAGCTGCCGTGCGCTCCACCCGCCGGATCGCCCGTTCCGACCAGCGCGATGCGCGCGTCGCCGCGCTGCAGGACGTGCGCCTCGTTGACGAGCACGGTGCCGAGCTTCGCGTCGCGCAACGCCCGCTCCACGTCGTCCCATCCCGCGTACACGTCGTGGTTGCCGGGAATCATGTAGACGCCGAGCGGCGCCGCCAACGACCCGAGCGCGTGCGCGTACCACTCGACGTCCTCGGCCCGATCGTCGATCAAGTCGCCGGTCACGGCGATGAGATCCGGCTGAAGCGACTGCGCGGTCTCCACGACGCGTCGCAGGAAGCGCCGCGACGTGTGTGGTCCGACGTGCAGATCGGAGAGCTGCACGATCCGCAGCCCCTCGAACTCCGGTGCGAGGCCGGGCACCTCGGCGTCCACGCGCCGCACGACGAGATGCCCCGCGCCGAGATATCCCAGCAGGAGCGTCACGGCGGCGAAGGCGAACGCCGCGCCGGCCGTCGCGCGTCCGACGACGAGCGCATGACTGAACGGCGCGCCCGCCAGGAGGCCGAGCAGTCCCGCGGCCGACACGACCGGGAGGAGGAGCTGCGCGTACCAGAACGGCCGCACGACCAGCAGACGGAACGCTGCGCCCGGGTAGAACGGCCATCCGCGCCACCGCAGGAATGCGATGAGCGGGAGGGTCGTGTACAGCGCCAGCACGGCCAGCACGACCAGCGCACCCGGGAACAACCCCGTCGCGAGCACCGCCAACGTCCCCCACGCCGCGGCGAGGTAGACCGCGAGGCGTACGAGGATCTTCGAAAGGCTGATGGGGCGGCGGCGCGGTGTGGTGGCCATGATCGACATATCCGCAGAGCGGAAGCGGAGGTCCCCGAAAGCTAATCCGCCGGCCCGCCGCGCGCTCCACAGGCGCGGTTTCGCGAGGTACTTTGGGGGATGCATCCCACCTCGACACGCCGTCGTGCCCGTTACGGCCACACGCCGGCACTCGCGCTCCTCCTTCTGTCCGGCTGCGCAACGAATCAGACCGCGCTGACACGTCCCGACGGTCTTCCGTCCGCTCGCGTGCTCGTCTACAACATTCACGCGGGGAAGGACGCCAACGGCGCCCCCAATCTCGACCGCGTTGCCGAGCTGATTCGTGTCACCGGCGCGGACATCGTCCTTCTTCAGGAAGTCGATCAGGGGACGCGCCGGTCGGGTGGCGTCGACCAACCGGCGGCGCTCGCCGCCCGCACGGGGATGCATGTCGCGTTCGGCAGCGCGCTCGACTACGACGGCGGCAAGTACGGCGTCGCGATCATGTCGCGTTGGCCCATCCTGAGCGACACGCTGGTGCACCTGCCGGTGACGCCGCCGCAGGAGCGCGCCGGCGGCTCACACGAGCCGCGCGGCGCGCTGCGCGTCGTCGTCGCGGGTCCCACCGGCCGGCTCACGATCTTCAACACGCACCTCGATCCGTCGAACGACGACCATTGGCGACGTCAGGAGGCCGACACGATCGCCAGCCTCGTCGTGCAGGCGCAGCGGAGCGAACGCCTCGTGATCGCCGGCGGTGACTTCAACTCCACGCCGGAGAGCGCGACGCAGACCGCGCTGCGCGATCGCGGACTGCGCGACGCATGGACGGAATGCGCAACCGGAACGGGGTACAGCTACCCTGCCGACACGCCGGTCAAGCGCATCGACTACCTATTTCTCACTCGCAACATCCGCTGCGCATCGGCGCGCGTCGTCGAGTCGGACGCGTCGGATCATCGGCCGCTGCTCGCCGAGGTCGCGCTTCCGGCCGGCGCGCCGAACGTGATGACGGCGCGCGCCGCGCCGTCGAGCGTCGTCTCCTACAACCTCGACCCGCGCACGCCGCTCACACCGGAGCAGGGCGCATGGGTGGACAGCACGCTCGCCTCGCTCTCGCTCCGCGAGCGCATCGGCCAGATGATCAACGTCTGGGTGCTCGGCGACTATACCAACCGACGCGACTCGAGCTTTGCCGAAGTGTTGCGCTGGATCGAGCGCGATCAGGTCGGCGGCGTTGCGATGTCGCTCGGCTCACCGGTCGAAGTCGCCGAGAAGATCAACGCCATGCAGCGCGCGTCGCGCGTTCCGCTGCTCGTCGGCGCGGACCTCGAGCCGAACCTCGGTCGTCTGGAAGGCGGCGTCTTCACGCACTATCTGATGGACGCCGGCGGCGCGACGGTCTTTCCGAACGCGATGGCCATCGGTGCCACCGGGCGCGAACAGGATGCGTACGATGTCGGACGCGCGATTGGTCGCGAGGCGCGAGCCGTCGGCATTCTGATGAACTTCGCGCCGGTGGTGGACGTCAACAACAACCCGGCGAACCCGGTCATCAACACGCGTTCGTTCGGCGAGGATCCCAAGCAGGTCGCTGCACTGTCCGCGGCGTTCGTGAAAGGCACGCAGGACGCCGGCGTCGTCGCGACGATCAAGCACTTCCCCGGACACGGCGATACGGATGTGGATTCGCATGCCGGCTTGCCAATAGTGGGTGCCACGATGGCGCGACTCGACACCGTCGAGCTGGTTCCGTTCGCCGCCGGCATCGGCTCCGGTGCGGGGATGGTGATGACCGCGCACATCGCGTTGCCGGCGGTGCAGGGCGACAGCACCACGCCGGCCACGCTCGCGCCGCGCATCATCACCGGCCTGCTGCGCGACAGCCTGCACTTCACCGGCCTCGCGATCACCGACGCGATGACGATGGGCGGGATCGGCAAGGGCTACAGCACCGAGGAGAGCGCGGTGCTCGCCGTGCGTGCCGGCGCCGACGTCCTGCTCAAGCCGGGCGATCCGCCAAAGGCGATCGACGCGCTGGTGAAGGCGGTCGAGCGTGGCGAGATCACACGTGGACGGATCGACTCGGCGGCGCGGCGCGTGCTCGAGCTCAAGGCGCGCACCGGCGTCGCCTTCCATCCGTATGTGGCGCTCGACATGCTGCGCGAGGTCGTTGGTGCGCCCGAGCATCGCGCGCTCGCCGCGGACATCGCCACGCGCGCCGTGACGCTGCTGCGTGATTCGGCCGGTCTGACCGCGACGCCGGCACAGGGGCGCACGGTGCTCGTGCAGTACATGCCCGAGACGGAGCTGCGCGCCGGCCGGGCCTTTGCCGCCGAGGTTCGGCAGATGGGCTCACGGGTGCGCGCCTTCAAGATCGGGCCGGCGACGTCCAGCGTCACGCTCGACTCCATCGCGCGCGACGCACGCGGCGCCGACCGGGTCGTCGTCGCGACCTACGTACGCCGGATCGAGGGTGAGGGCCGCGTCGCGCTTCCCGCCCAGATCGCCGGTTTCATCGACACCCTGGCCATGCGCGAGAAGGTCGTGGTCGTGTCGCTCGGCAATCCATATCTCATTCGGCAGTTTCCACACGTCGGGACGTATCTCGTCACCTACGGTGTTGCCGACGTGCTCGAGCGGGCCGGTGCCCGCGCCGCGCTGGGCCGCGCGCCGGTGACGGGGACGGTGCCTGTGTCGCTGCCGGGATTTTTTGCGAGGGGGGAGGGAATCAAACGCACGGGGAGCTGAGAGTTGAAAGTCGGCAGTTCACTGCCGATTCCCTCGGTCGACTCTAAGGCATGACAGTTGCCGATCCTGTACGTACTGGATGGTCGCGCGAACGTCTACGGAGCAGTCCAATGGAACAGGAGCCCCTCCTGCTCGACGCCAAGCTCGAGCAGCTGAAGGAGTCGCTCAGGTCGAGCCTCGCCGAGGTGTGTCGAGACGACGTCGGTCGCCTCGATACCGGTCAGCTCGTCCGTATCGAGGAAGCCCTCGTCGTCGCCCGTGAGACGGCCAAGGAAGTCGTGTCCATCCGGCGGAAGCGGCGTCGGCGGGCCAGCACAAAGGTGGCGGCTCGAGACACCGGCGGCCCGGCGCAGGCGGGCACGCACCGGGTGTTCGTCGATCCGAAGGGGACGTCCTGGGACGTCTTCGCAGTCCTTCCCCATGCGAGCGGAAAGGCGCTGGCTCGGCTGCCCGGCCCCTTCCAACAGGGTTGGTTGTGCTTCGACGCCGCGACAGAGAAGCGGCGCCTGAGCCCCATCCCCGACCGCTGGGAAACGGCGACCGACGACGAGCTGCTCCATCTCCGCGATCAGGCGATCCTGGTGCCGCCCCGGACCACGCCCCCCGAGCAGCACGGCGGACTGCAGTAGCGCTACCGGATGGGCGTCCCCGCGGCGCCCGGCGAGGCTAACGGCACCTTTGCCGGCGGCACCTCGTCGGTGTCGGCCTCGTCCTCCGCTTCTCGTTTGAGATCGAACGCGTGGTGCAGCTCGTACGAGAGCTCACCGTGTGTCTTCCAGAAGTAGAACCCCATCGCCAGCGTCGCGAGGACGTTGCCCACCATGATGGGCAGCCACGCGTTGCGGCCGAGCGGTGACGCGCCTTCGATCAGCGCCACGAGCCCATAGATCCCGATCTCCGTCACCGCAAACAGGATCGCGAAGCCGATCAGGATCGACGGCTCGTGCCGCGCCAGCTGTACGATCAGCGACGCCAGCAGGCCGACGACCATGAACGCGGCAAAGTGGAAGACCGTGTAGAACAGCACGAAGGTGAAGGTGCCGTCCTCTGGCGGGATCGGCCCGAACACGCCGAGCAGGCCGCGTCCCAGCGTGGCTGGCGTGAAGAACGGATGACCGGCGATCGCGTCGAGCGCTCCGAACCAGACCGCGATCACCAGCGCGCCGAGCAGGCCGGCGATGATCCCTTCCTTGAACAAGGGATGCGGGATGTCGGCGAAGCCGTGGTAGCCGTCGAACACGTACTTCGCGTTGCGCCGCCAGGCGACGATCGCCAGCATCGCAAACACGACGACCGGCACCCAGAGTCCCGATTCGCCACTCATGTATTGCGTGGCCACCGCGGGAATCATCAGCAGCGCGAGACAGGCCGCCGCGAGCGTCGCCGTCGCCGAGAAGAGCAGCATGATCGCGCCCCCGATCTCCACCAGGCCGATCACGATCCGCAGCCCGCTGGGGAATCCCTGCATGGCAGCCGCTTGAAATCCGACGGGGGCGGTGCCCAGCACCTTCGGCACACCGGCCAGGAGGAAGATCGCGGCCAGGAGGACGCTGAGCGTCCAGATCACGAAGGCATCGACTGCACGTCGTCTTTGCATGAGCGACCTCCCCGGCCATAGCCGGCATTGGGCTCTGCTTCAGTATACGGCTGGCTGGGGGGGTGTCAAATCGGCCCCGAGCGGTCTCAGGCAGTCGACCGGCTTCCTGGATCGCTGAGGACTAAAGACAGAAAACGGAGTTGCCCGAACCCGCCAAGCCAGTAGTGAGTTGGAGTCGGCCAGTCGGCCAGGTCTGAGTCAGCTACGTCTCACGTCTCACGGCTCACGGCTCACCGTTTCAATCGATCGGGTCCTGCGCAGGCGTACCCGCTGCCGCCACGCCACTGCGATGACGGTGCCGGCGAAGATGAGCGGGGTGAAGACCATCAACAGCCCCGCCCAGAACATGCTCAGCGACAGTGCGTCGTCATCCATCGGAGGCATCATCGGTGAAGAAACCGGTCGAGGTTCTTCAGGTAGTAGCCGAGCGCAAACGCGGCGGCGGCGAATGCGATCGAGAGCGCCAGCTCGCCCGTGCTCGCCGAGCTGCGGTAGGCGACGAACGCCCACGCCGCAAAGCCGACGCAGAAGCAGATCGCCGTGGCAATGAGGAATCGGTGGAAGGGGATCATGCGATGGCTCCGGCGACCAAGGCGCCGAGAAGGAGTGGCAGGTAGGCGAGCGTCGCGAGAAAGAGGCGGCGCGCCCGGGCACGCGACGGAGTGCGTGCCCCCGCCGCCGCCAGGCCGATCAGCGTCCCCGACAGGGCGAGCGCCACCGCGAAGTAGGCCGGCCCCGCCATGGCGAGAAGAGCCGGCGCGAGGCTGATCGGCAGCAGCGCCGTCGCGTCCAGCGTCGCCTGCCGGAACGTCGCGCGGCCTTCCACGTCATCCAGACTCATCATCCGCAGACCTGCTCGCGCGTAGTCCTCACGATGGATCCAGCTCAGTGCGAGCACGTGCGGGAGCTGCCACAGAAAGAGAATGGCGAACAGCACGCCGGCTCGCGCGTCGAGCGGTGCGCCGGATGCGGTCCATCCCCCGACGATCGGCAGCGCCCCCGGAATCGCGCCGACGAGCGTCGCGAGCGCCGTGCGCCGCTTGAGCGGCGTGTAGAGATACACGTACACGAGCAGCGTCACCGCCGCGAGGACCGCGGTCGTCGTGTTCACGAAGCGAACAAGCTCGGCGATTCCCAGCACGCCGATGGTCCACGCGAACAACGTGGCAACGGTTGGCGACAGCCGCCCCGCCGGCAGCGGACGGCGCGCGGTGCGATGCATCAACGCGTCGACGTCGCGCTCGACGACCATGTTCAACGCGCTCGTCCCGCCCGCCACGAGCGACGTGCCGAGGAGCGTGTGGAGCAGCACCCACCACGTCGCCGCCCGTGAGCTGGCCGGATACTGCCCCTCGGGAAGCGCATGGATCCCCAGCGCGTACCCCGCCGCCGCCGTCAGCGCGACGAGAAGCACGATCCTCGGCTTCGTCAGCGCGAGAAGATCGCCCGGAGCCGGCGCCACAAAGCGACGCGTCACTTGCCGAAGTGCTCCATCAACACGGTCACCACCAGGATGACGGTGAACGGGAGCGGCGCGACGGCGAGCAGCCGGAGACGCGGGCGCTCGAAGCGAAGATGCATGAAATACAGTGCGACGAGCAGCGCCTTCCACACCGCGAGCCCGACGAGCATCAGGATGAGCGTGCGCTTCGGCCACGGCAAGAAGGCCACCGTGAGCTCGAGACCGGTCAACAGCGCCAACCCGACGAAGATGCCGACGTAGTTGGGATGTGCGTGTCGGACGGGGGCCGGTGCCGGCGCGGGACTTGGAACGGACATGACCACCTCCAGCGGGGGGGGCCGATCAGATCAGGTAGACGATGGTGAACAGGATGATCCAGACGAGATCGACGAAGTGCCAGTACAACCCGATCACTTCCACGCCGCGGTGATCCTGCGCCGTGTACTTGCGGCGAAACGCCTTCCACGTGACGTAGATCATGCACAGCACACCCATCGTCACGTGAAAGCCGTGAAAGCCCGTCATCGTGTAGAACGTCGAGCCGTAAAGCCCTTCACTCGGTATGAACCCCTTCTCGATCAGATGCGTGTACTCGTAGATCTGCACGCCGACGAACGAGGCGCCGATCAGCACCGTGGCAATGAGCCAGCGCAGCAGCAACCGTTGATTGCCGTCCTGGATCGCCGCGAACGCTTTCACCATCGTCACGCTGCTGCAGATGAGCAGGAAGGTGTTCACCGCCGTGACCGGGATGTTGAGCATCTTCCCGGGCGCCGCCCATGCGTCCGGATGTGCGACGCGCAGGATGATGTAGCTGCCGATGAGCGCGGTGAAGAACATCACCTCGGAGCCGAGGAAGATCCACATCCCCACCTTCTCGTTGTACACGCCCGCGCCGAACTCGCGATCGGGAGGAGGCTGCATGACATCGGGCACGGCGGCGAGTGAGTGCGCCATGAGTGTGTGGCTCCCTGATCAATGAGTGGGCGACGACGGATGCGGTGCCGGCATGAGCGGCGGCTGCGGCCGCGCGGGCGCTCGCGGCGCACCCGGCGACGGGGGCAGTTGGCGGTCCTGCGGCAGGTAGTCTTCCTCCACGAGCGGCGAGCTGTACTCGTACGGGCCGCGGTACACCGTCGGCACTGTGGCGAAGTTCCCGTGCGGCGGCGGCGAGGGCAGCGTCCATTCGAGCCCGTTGTCGAGCCACGGGTTGTTGCCGGCCGGCGCGCCCCGGAACCAGCTGCTGATGAAGTTCACCGCGAAGATGATCTGCGCGGTGAACAGACAGAACGCGCTGATCGAGATGAACGTGTTGAGCGGTTGGAGGTGGCGCAGATACTCGTACTGGTTCGGGTCGTAGATGCGCCGCATGTGTCCCTGCAGTCCGAGCTGGTGCATCGGGAAGAACACACAGTTGTAGAAGACGAAGGTCAGCCAGAAATGCACCTTCCCCCACCGCTCGCTCATCAGCTTCCCGAACATCTTCGGGTACCAGTAGGTCACGGCGGCGAAGATCGCGAACAGGCTGCCGCCGAACAACACGTAGTGCAGGTGCGCGACGATGAAGTAGGTGTCATGGATGTAGATGTCGACCGGCGCCGCGGCCATGAACACGCCGCTCAAGCCGCCGATCACGAACATCGACACGAACGCGATCGCGTGCAGCATCGGCACGTGGAACGTGATGTTGCCTTCCCACATCGTCCCGAGCCAGTTGAATACCTTGATCGCCGACGGGACCGAGATGAGCAGCGTCGAGATCATGAACGTGGTCCCGAGCGTGGGGTTCATGCCGCTCATGAACATGTGATGTCCCCACACGCCCCAGCCGAGGAACCCGATCGCGATGATCGCGAGGACCATCGAGGTGTAGCCGAAGATCGGCTTCCGCGATCCGTTGGCGATGATGTCCGACGCCATCCCCATCGCCGGCAGGATCAGGATGTAGACCTCCGGGTGGCCGAAGAACCAGAACAGGTGCTGCCAGAGCAGGGGCTGTCCTCCCTTCGGCGGCAGGAAGAAGTGCGTGCCGATCGTCTGGTCGAACAACAGCATGATGATCGCCCCAGACAGCACCGGCATCGCGAGCAGCACGAGGCACGCGGTGACGAAGAGTGACCAGATGCTGAGCGGGAGCCGGAACCAGTGCATGCCCGGGGCGCGCAGCTGGATGATCGTCGTGATGTAGTTGACCGCCCCGAGGATCGACGACAGACCGAGCACGATGAGGCTCACGCACCAGATCTTCTGCCCCATGTCCACCCCGCTGTACTCGGAGTTCGCGCTGAGCGGTGCGTACGACGTCCACCCCGCGGCGGCGTGGCCCCCTTCCACGAAGAAGCCCGAGAGCATGAGGAAGCCCGCGGGCACGGCGAGCCAGAATGACGCCATGTTCAGCCGCGGGAACGCCATGTCCGGCGCGCCGATCTTGAGCGGGATGAGATAGTTCCCGAAGACGCCGACGAGCAGCGGCATGATGGCGAAGAACACCATGAACGTGCCGTGCATCGTGACGAGCGACGTGTAGAACTCCGGCAGGATCACGCCGCGCGCCGCCATCGTCTCGGGGAGCATTCCGCCACCCGCCGGCAGCGGCTGCCCTGGAAAGCCGAGCTGCCAGCGCATCAGCATCGCCAGCACGCCGCCGAGCAGCAGGAAGAGAAGGCTCATCAGCAGGAACTGGATGCCGATGATCTTGTGGTCGGTCGAGAAGATGTACTTCCGGAGGAACGTGCGGTCGTCGTGATGGGCGTGGGCGTCGCCGCCGAACGCCATCCCGCCGCCCTGGCCGGTCCTCGGAATGCTGGTCGCCATGGATGCTCCTCCGTTGCCGGTCATCGCGATGCGGTGACGGCGCCTGCGCGCGTCGCCACCCAGCGGTCGTAGTCCTCTTGGGTGTGAACGGTCACCACGGCCCGCATCCGATAGTGCCCGAGGCCGCACAGCTCTGCGCACCCGAGCTCGAACGTTCCCACCTTCGTCGGCTGGAACCAGACGGGGATGCGCATGCCCGGCACGGCATCCTGCTTGATTCGCCACGGCGCGACGAAGAACGAGTGGATCACATCCTCCGATTCGAGCACGGCGGCGACCGGGCGGTTCACCACCACGTGCAGCTGGCTCCGCACGGTGAAATCGTCGGGCGTGCCGATCTTGCCGTCTTTCCCCGGATACGTGATGTGCCACTCGAACTGCTTGGCGGTGATGAGCAGCGGGTAGGCGCCGGCCGGCGCGGCATCGCGCGCCTTGATGCGGTGCCACCCGCCCGCGCTCGCGAGTCCGATCCACACGACGACGAGCGCGGTCACGGTCGTCCAGATGACCTCCGCCCGCGTACTGCCGTGGGTGTAGGTCGCGCGCCGCCCAGGGCGGCGCCGGTATCGCACCAGGAACACGACGAGCGCGGCCTCGACGAGCACGAACGCGATCCCGGTGATCACGAGGATCGTGTTGTACAGCCAGTCGATCTCCCCGGTGAAGGTCGACGCGCCCGGCGGCAGCAGCCAGCTCAGGAAGTCGCGCATGTCACTCACGCCTTTGGACTGTAGTTGAAGTCCGCCGTCTTGCTCTCACCCTTGCCCACCGTCACCGTCGTCGTCTGCGGGCCGAGCTTCTCGTGCCACGCTTCGATCGTGTACGTGCCCGGCGGCAAGCCCTTGATGGTGTACTTCCCGTCCGGCGACGACACGGCGTAGAACGGATGCGAGACGACGCCGGCGTGCGCCTGCATCCAGCCGTGCACGTTGCACTGGAAGGGGACCATCACTTCCTGCTTGTCGAACGTCCGCGTCGTCGTCATGCCGGCGGTCGGCTGGCTGATGTTGAAGCCGCGGTTCACGTGCGGCACGGCCTTGATGTTGTGCAGCAGCGGATCGTCGTTCTTGATCTCGAGCTTCTGTCCGACCTGCATGCCGAACACGCGCGGGTGATACTCGCATCCGCGCTGATCGATCACGGCCGGCGTGGCCGGCGGCGCGTACGTCGCGCCCGCCGGCAATCCGCTCTTCACGTACACGAACGTGTATCCCAACCCGCCGTTGTTGACGACGTACTGTGAATCGACGGGGTTCGACGTGTACTTCGCCTTGCACGCCGCTTCCTCGCTCATGTCGATGGTGGGATTCGCCGGTGCGGTTCCGGCGAAATGCACCGTGCCGGTGATGACGCCGTCACCGGTCGGGCCGGTCGACGCCGCGGGTGCGGCGGTCGCGGCCGCCCCGCCGCTGTCGCTGCCTGCCGCCGACTTGTCAGTCCCTCCCCCGCCTTTGCTGCACGCCGCGGACAGCACGAGGATGCACAGAATTGCTCGTTTCATGATCGGGCCTCGCTCTCGGATTGGCCGGACGGGGGCGGGAGCTCGCGACGCTGTGCGCGCGTCACGAGCAGCATGCCCAATCCGGCGGTGAGAAGGACGGTGACGGCCGGCACCGCGTACACGCGCGCCGGCGTTGGAACGTCGAGATGAATCGCGTACCAGGTGCTCACGGCGGAGCGCACGTCGTCTTCGCCGTTCGAGCCGTCGGCGACGAAGAACGCGACGGGCACCGCCCGACCGGGCACGAACACCGGTCCGTTCGTCGTGTCGCGCTGCCGCAGCACGCGCACGAGCTGGAGTCGCCACTGCCCGCTGTCGTAGCGCGCAACGTGCCCCACCGAATCGGCCGCGGCGTCCGCCGTGAAGCTGCCGAGTCCCTTCGCGGTGCCCACCTCGACGCGGTCCGGGACGCTCGTCCAGCGCCAGTGCTGCACCGGACGCCGCGCATTGCCGCCGAGGAAGTAGGGACGCTCGGTGTCGTCACCACCGGGACGCTGCGGCCACTGCACGGTGAGCCGGTCGGGACCCTGCTGTGCGGGAGGCGGACCGTCCGCCGTCGTGACGGTGGTGTCCAGCCGGTTGAGCCACTCGCTCCACGCCGGAGCCGGCGAGGACGATGGATCGTCCCACACGAGCCGCAGTGCCACACGCTTGCCGTCGTGCATCGCCTGCACCCACACGCCGTCCACCGTCGGAACGAACCAACGCGGCTTCGTGATCACCTGCCCGACCACTGGAATCCAGTAGCGCTCGGCCTGGGCCCACGCCCCGTCGTCCGGCGTCGACGGCAACGTCGCAACCAGCCGGGCGCGGATGACCTCGCGCACCTGGGGCTGCTCGGGCGACAGACTCCGCACGTACGCCGCAACATGCCACAGCTGGTCGTCGGTGATGAGCTTCTGATCGATCGCGTCGGTGAACGATGGCATCGGAGTGCCGTCGAGCCCCGTGCGCAGCCGCGTATAGATCGATTGAACGTCGTTCCCGCCGCGGAACTTCCAGTTCTCCGTCAGATCCGCCGCGCGAATGGGATGACCCCAGTCGTCCTTCAGCGTCGGTGCCGATTTGCCGTCACCGCGGCCGTTCGGACCATGACACTTGGCGCACTCGAGCTTCGTGAACGTCGCCTTGCCGTCGGCGATCGCCTGATCTCCACCACCCGGCTCCTTGCCGACTGCGATCGACTTCGCCTTCCCGCTCGCGAAGAAGCTCGAGAAGCTCTTGATGTACGTCACGACGTCGCGCCGCTCGGCCTCCGACAGCTTCGCCTTCCATGCCGGCATCGCCGTTCCCGGCATCCCTTCGGAGATCACGTGCAGCAGATCGTCGTCCGTCGGGATCTCCCCGCTCGCCGTCGTGCGGATCTTGTAGACGCCGCGCGTGAAATCCCGCGGGCGCGGGAGCATCGCCGTCGCGCCGTCACCGTCCCCGCCGCCGGTCTCCCCGTGACAGCCGGCGCCCCACTTGTCGTACACGACCTTCCCGCGGGGACCCGCCCCCTGCGCATCCGCCACGAGCGCACCGGCGAACCCGGTCAGCAGCGCGAGACAGGCGCCCCTCGCTCTCATGCGCCGCCTCCTTTGCGCTCGCCCGCCGACGACGGCGTGCTCGGCGCGGGCACCGGCTGCTTCTGACCGGGCGGATTCTTCTGCTCTTCCGTTCCCGCTTCCCAACGCCGCGGCTTCCATCCCGTCTGCTCGTAGATGTACAGCGTGACCGCCCAGATCTCGTCCTCGCTCAGGAAGTTCTCCCACACCGGCATCGCCGAGTTCCACGGCGTGCCTTCGCGCGGCAGACCCGGGCCGCCCTTCGCGATCCGCCAGAAGACGTAGCTCTCCGTGAGCTGTGCGATCGTTCCATTGTCCTCGAACGACGCGGGCGACGGGGAGAAGCCGTGCGCGAAATGCCCTTGCCCGTCGAGTCGATCGCCGTGACAGGGAATGCAGTTCTGGTAGTACACGCGTCGCCCGGTGCGGAGATGTTCCTTGAGATCGCCGCTCGTGCGCAACGGATTCGCCAGTCCCGCAAGCGTGACCATCTTCCCCTTGAACGTGATCTGGCCCGGCGGTGCGGGGTGGATCGACCGGAACTGTGCCGGCGCGTCCACGCGCGGCCGCGTCTGCGCGTACACGGCGAACCCGAACACCAGCGGCAGCACCACGCCGAGCGTTGCCCGCACCCATCGTTTGTCGCGATCGACCAGCGCTGCGTGGATCGGCTCCCGGAATCGGCGCCAGCGAGTTTCGTCGCTCGACACGTGGATCAGGATCCCGACGACGACGAACGCCATGTATTGCAGCAGCACCGTCTTGGGCACCGGTGCGCTCTTCATCCCCACCAGCGGCGGGAGGTAGCGGATGCCGAACGCGAACAACACGTACGCGAGCACGACGGCGATCAATGCCTGCCAGAATGGATGCCCGAGCACCGCGCGCGCGCGGCTCATTTGCGGCCTGCCAGGTATGTGACCAGCGCCTCGAGCTGCGATGCCGAGAGCTGCTGGCCGAACGTCACTGGCATCGTGCCGGCGAACTTCTCGTAGCCCTTCGTCGTGTCGCTGTTCGGCGCCAGGATCTTACGGCGGATCTGCTCAGCCGTGCGGCGGCTTCCCACGTGATCCCACGACGGACCGATCGTGCCGCCCTTTCCGTCGAGCTGATGACAACCCACGCAGCCCTTCTCGTTGTAGAGCTGCACCGGATCACGCGTCGCCGTGAAGGCCGCGCCCGCGGCGGCTGGAGCTGCACCGGTGGTTGCCGCCTTCAGGTCGCTCGCCGTCACCGTCACCTCACCGCCCTGCGACTGCAGATATGCGACGACCGCCCAGAGCTGATCGGGCGTCAATTGCTTGCTCATGTCCGGCATGATCGGCTCGAATCCCGCGACGACGTACGCAGCCGGCTTCACCAGCGACTCGTACAGATACGCCTTGCAGTCCATTCCCGGCTTGCGAGTGCCGCACCGCGCACCGATCGGACCCTGACCTGCGTGATCCGTGATCAGGTTCGGTGCACGCGTGCCGAGACCATGGCACGTCGTGCAGCCGCCGGCGCCGTTGAAGATCTTTTCTCCGGCATTCGCCAGCGCCTCGGGCGACGCATCGCTCGTGAGCGTCAGCGCCTCCGGCACTTCGGACTGCAGCTGAGGAATGGCGTGCGCGATCGCCGTGTAGAATCCGACAACACAGAGCGCGAGCGCGAGGATGCGCAGGTTGGTCCGCCACATGTCAGTCCGCTCCTCCCGTCGTGCGCGCCGGCGCCGTGCCGCCGATGGTGAACCCCGCCGGTGGTTCGACCGCCGCGCTCTTGCCCGCTACGTGCTCGGCGAGGCTCCCGAGCCAGAAGATGAACGCGACGAGCCCGAGGAAGATCAGGACGCACGCGCTGATCATGTTCGCCGCGTAGCCGAGCGCCGGCGTGAACGCCTGCGGGCTCGTGTCGCGCATCACCTCCCACACGTGCCAGTGCTGGCGGATCCCGCTCCGCGCGAATCCCATCAGTCCCATCAGCCAGGTGAACGTCACTGCCAGCACGAACAGGGCGTACTGCGCCCTCGCCGGCATCTGGCCCCACCGGATCTCGCCGCGCGTCTCGGCGCCACGGACGAGGAACAGATCGATGATCGTCACGCCGGCGATGCAGCCGAGCACCGCGACCACCTGATACACGCTGAAGCCGATGCGGACGATGGCCTCGACGAAGTAGCCGTACACCCCATAAAACAGCACGACCGCCGCGGCCAGCCCGAACATCACCGCCTGGATGATCGTCCCCGTCCGCGCCCACGGCACCACCGGCCGCTTGTTGGCCCGGCGATAGATCAGAAAGGAGAGAAAGGTCGTGAGGATCATGAGGTTCACCGCGGTGTTCTTGGCGCTCATGACACCCAGCACGTTCAGGAAGGGATGATGCGCCCCGCCCATCGCCGCGAGCTCCTCGCGACTCGCGATCATCGTGTGCGGCGTCGCCCACACGATCCAGCACGCGAGCAGTAGCGCCAGCATGTACTTCGTGTACGGCACGAACCGCTCGGCGCCCGGAATGCGCGCCATGCCGATCCACAGGTAGTAGTTGGCGCAGAGGAACAGGACACCGATGAGCACGGCCTGCACGATCCAGAGCCAGCTCATGAAGCCGCCCATCATCGTGATCCCCATCTGCTGGTTGTACTGGTAGATCTCCCGACCCAACCAGTAGCCGGCGAACGGCAGCACGATGAACGTCGAGATGGCGATGAAGTTCCCGACGTAGCCCATCCAGTCGTAGTGTGCGCGCTCCTCGTCCGTCCGCGCGGCCAGGAACCGGTACGCCGCGTACGCCGCGACGATCGAGCCGCCGAACACCGCGTTCGCGATGAGGCGATGGATGTTGATCGGCATCCACGTCGCGTTCGCGAGCGCGTTCCAGAGCCCCACCTGCTCGGGCAGCGTCTCGGCGGTCTCGCTCTTCGGCGGCGACATCATGTATGTCAGCCAACCATTGGCGATCAGCATCACCGTCGTGCCCCACACGTTCAACAGCACGCCGAGCGTCCAGTGCCCCCACTTGGCGCGGCCGGCGTTCCAGCGGTCCCACCCGTAGTAGTACAGGTAGAGCGTGAACGATTCGATGAAGAACAGGCCGACGTACACGTACATGGACAGCGAGAACAACCGCGCCATGTGATTCCAGAACTTCGGATACAGCGTCGTGAGGAAGAAGAGCAGTACCGCGCCCCACAGCGCCGTCGCGCTGTATGCGAACACGAGCAGTCGCGTGAACTCCTTCGAGAGCTTGTCGTACTTCGCGTCCTTGCCCACGATGCCGATCAGCTCGCAGATCACCGCAAACATCGGCACACCGAGCACGAACGCGGCGAACATCAGGTGTACCTCGGCAGCGATCCACACCGCGCCGCGCGGCCCGATGACGGGAAAGTGCCCGTACGCGTGACTCGTGTCCGCGGCGGCTTGGAGCAGCGCGACGAGGCCAATGGGCATCGGCATCTCAGTCCTCCTCGCGCAGGAAGAAGGGCCGGCGCTTCGAGAAGTCGACCGGCATGGCGCTGCGGAGGTCGCGCATCATCTCCGGCGTGATCTCCTCGATGTCGCGCTGGCGTGCATACCGCTCGACGCGGCTCGCAACCACGCCACGCACGAACGACGGAATGCTCGCCAGCCGGGCCTCGGCGGCCGGACTCCAGCGCAGCGTCCGGGTTGGCGCCGCCATGCCGTACGTTTCCGAGCGAGGAGGCGCCACCAGAGGCACATCGCCGCTCGGCTCGTATACGCACGACGGATCCTCGGCGAGCAGGTCGCCGTTCACGGCGAGCGCCCGCGCGCGACACCCGCCGCACACTCCGCGATACTCACAGCGACCGCAGCGGCCGCCAAGCCCCGTGCCGCCGCGCAGTGCGGCGAACAACGGCGCTTCCCGCCAGATCGTCTCGAACGACTGCTTGCGCAGGTCGCCCGCCGAGGTGGGGATGTAGGGGCAGGGGGTGAGCTGGCCGTCGGGGGTGATGCGGCAGTACTGCGTACCGCACGGACATCGCGTCGCGTAGTCGAGCATCGATGACTCCGGAGCCAGCGCGTGGGCCAGACGCATGAAGTGCGGCGCGCACTTGGCCCGGACCATCATCCGGCCAGCGTGCCGGCGCTGATGACCCACCAGATCCGTGAGCGACTCCTCGTATTCGCCGGGCGTGAGGTCGGTGAGCCGCGCCCCGCGACCAGTCGCCACGAGGAAATACGCGTTGAACGACACCGCTCCCTGGTCGGCCGACCAATCCACAAGGGACGCCAGCTCCTGCCGGCTGCGACGGGTAATCGTGGTCTGCACGATGAAGTCGAGCCGGTGCGCGCGGAGACGGCCGATCGCGCTCGCCGTGGCCTCGAGCGCGCCGGCGCCGTGGCGGAACGCGTCGTGCCGATGTGCGTCGAGCGAATCGACGCTCACCGCGACACCCGACACGCCGGCCGACATCAGCGACGCGATGCGCTCGTCGGTCAGCAACGTCCCGTTCGTCCCGACGACGACCGTGGCACCCCGCGAGCTCGCGAACGCGGCGATGGTCTCCAGGTCGTCGCGCAGCAGGGGCTCACCGCCGGAGAGGATGAACAGCGGCGCCGGATTGACGGTGAGAATCTCCTCCGCGATGCGGAGGCACTCGTCGGTCCGCAGCTCGCCTGCCGCCGTCTCGCTGGGGCCGGCGGAGATGTAGCAGTGCGCGCACTCCAGGTTGCAGCGGCGCGTGAGATTCCAGGCGACCACGTGGGGCAGGTGGTCGTCGCGCGCCGGCGGCTGCGCGAACGCTGATGTCTGTCGGTCTAGCGTGAATGCCCCATGTGGGGCCTCTCTTTACCCTGGGTCAGCTTCCGCTCCGAACCAGCACCTCCATCGCCTTCTTCGCGTCCTCCGGCGAGACGGTCTTGAAGTCCACCGGACATTGGGCCGCCTTTGCTTCGACGTCGCGAATCGGACAGCGTGTCATTCCGCCGGCCTTCGCTTCCTCGATCATCCGTCGCAGCTCCGGGCTGTACGTGTCGGCGGCACCCTCGGCCTCAGCCCGGATCTGCTTCGCGCGCAGCTCGTTGAACATCACGAGCATCGTATCCGCGTCGAACTCGTCCGCCTCGATCATCGCCTGCTTGTTCTCGTCCATCACCTGCGTCGTGATCCGCCAGATCACGTGGGCGCGCGCGAACCGCTCCACCGTGTTGCGCGCGAGAGGGCGTGCGATCAGCGGGACGAGCTGCAGTCGTCCCCACGCTTCGTGTGTCCACGTGATCGGATCCGTCGCCGTCCGCGCGCGCTTGGCGACGCGGCCCGTGACCGGGCACTTCACTTCGACGGAGTCGTCGAACGGCCCCGCGTCGTCGTCATGCCCCTCGACCTTCGTCCGCTTCATCTGCTCGTCCGCCTTCACCTCGGCGAGCGCCAGCTCCTCCGCGCTGCCGATCCCCATGATGAGCTGCATGTGCGTCGGCAGCAGCTTCTGGATCGCTTCGTCGAGCCGGGCATTCGTCACCAGATCGCCGCCGCGCTCCAACACCCATTCCTCGACCGCCTTGCGCGCGATTCCCTGCGCGAACGGCGGAACGCGGAGGATGCGCACCTCGGCGTCCGGCGCCCATGGCAGCGATGCCACGCCGTCTTCCTCGATCCATGGAATGTCTTCCGGCTTCACACCAACGGTCCCGACGAGCAGCACGCTGCATGGGGCGATGCGGAGGAGATTCTCTGCTTGGGAGCCCAGCTCCGTGTCCAGAATGCGGTGCGCGCCGTGTCGCGCGAGAATCAGCAGCGATGGATCGATCTCCGCCGCCCATTGCAGCACGACCTGGAACGGCTTGCCCACCAGGATCTGGGTCGTGATCGGCACGTCGGGGAACTCGCGGGCCATCACCTCGGCGCGCTTGAGGTTGGCCTGGCAGAGCTTGAGCAGCCCCTTGTCGATGATGTTGTTGTGCAGCTCCTCCTGCTCCTCGAACTTGAACACCTTCGCCGCCTGCGCCGACAACACGTCCTTGATGTTGCCGAAGACGACATGGTGGTATTCGACGTCGAACGCGCTGCAGACGAACAGCGAGCCGCCGAACTGGCGAGCCAGCTCGAGCGCCTCGCGCATCGCCTTGTACGCATATGACGACCCATCCACGCACACCATGAACCGGCCCCCGGCCAGCGGCGTGTCGTCGCGGACGATCAACACGTCCTTCTCGATCGGCCGCAGCGCGCGTGCGACCACCCCGCCGAGCTGGCTGTACGACTGACGTCCCAAGCCGTGCGCGCCGATCGCGACGAGATCGTATTGTCGACCCGACGAGCCGGCGAGCCGCGCTGCGTCGTCCTCCTCCTCCGCGATGATGCGGCCGTCCGCACCGAGCTGCACGTCGCCGCGCACCTTCGCCGCGCCGTCGTAGCCCGCGGCGCGATTGGGGTCGAAGCCGATCAGACCTGGCAGACGTCCTTCACCGCGGTTTACCTCCTTCACGATCTCCTCGAAGTTGATCCCCTCGAGGAGCTGCCTCGTGAACGGAACTCCTTCGCGCTCGCAGCGCGTCCCGAACTGATCGAGAAAGCTGTCGGCGATCAGCTGCAGGCCCTTCTCGATCAACTTGTCGTGAATCTTGCGCTGCCGCTTGATCTCGTCGGCGGTCTGGAACTGCGCGGGCAATCCCGTCTCGAGCTGACGAAAGCGCACGTCGTGTAGGCGCGCGGCGTAGACGTGATTGCCGGTGATGCGTCCACCGGATGCGCGACAGAGCTCGATCGCGCGGTCGACGGCCCACGCGGAGTGCGCGGAGTTGTCGACAGGAACGAACACTTCCCTTGGAAGCATGGCGCTGCCCTCGGCCGGGCTGGGGTCGTGTCAGTGAATGACGCGGCGAACTGCGGGGCTGTCTCTCTGCAATCCGTCAGAGTCGGAGGCGCGCCGTGAGACGTGCGCACCAGCACCCATCAATCGCATTCGTGCCGACCACCAGCGTGTGCAACGTGCCGAGCGCGCGAGTTACGTGCGCGCGCCGACGATAATCGAGAGCGTGTTGGTGACTGTCAAGGGGCGAGCACGTTGCCGTCTGCATCCCATGCCGTGAGCGCATCGACGGGACAGCTCGCGCACGCGCGCACGAGTTGTAGGGGATTCACCGACTCGGGTGAAAGGAAAACCACGACGTCATCGTCGCCGAGCACGAATGCCTCGGGTGCGGCGGTGACGCAGTCGCCGAAGCCCACGCACAACGTGCGGTCGATGCGCACGCGCAACTGTCCGACGGCGCGTTCGTCGTGCTCGGCGCTCACATCCCCTCCATCCCGAGCTCCGTGCGCGCGCGATCCATCACCTCCGGGGTGATCTCGACGATGTGGTGCTCCGCCGCGTATTCGCCGTAGATTTTCTTCACCATGCCCCGCACGAAGCGCGGCACCTGCCCGAGCCGCAGCTGCGCTTCGGGCGACCAGCGCGGTCGGCCCGGCACGCCGGGGTCGGTCTCCGTGAACGCACCCTCGCGCGTGACCGTCGCCGCGCGCGTGAGCTCCATCGGCGCCGGCTCGAGCTCGGAGCCGCCGATACGGACGCCGAGTGAGCTGACGAGCTGTGTCTCCATCGGATTGGCGAGCAACGCGACGCGCCGGCCGCAGCGCGGACACACGAACGCGGCGGCGAAGGTGCCGTCGCCCGGCTGCTGGCGCTCGGTGAAGGTGAGCTGCGCGTCGCACTCGAGGCAGAGGAACTTCATGGCGAATTACCGGGCCGGCGGGGGTCGACGAGAATCGCGTCGGCAACGGGAGCGAGTGCGTCCGCGACCTCGTTCAGCGACGCATGCGAGAACGGAAGACGAGCCACGAATGGAACGTCGTGCGCCGCTGCCAGACGGACGCCGGCGTCACCCTCGAACAGCGGACCGACGTCGTGGCAATTGCCGCACCGATAGCCGCTCATGTTCTCGACGACCGCCACGATCGGAACCCCTGCCTCGCGCGCCGCGGCGAGCGCGCGTGCCACCGAGCGCTCGGATTCCGGTGTCGGGATCGTCACCGCGACGGCGCACGCGATCCGCGGCACCAGCGCCGCCAGGTCGATCAGTCGACTCGCGTCGGGTGGCATGTCGACGAGCAGCGCGTCCAGGTCGCCCCACTGCACGTCCGCCAGGAACTCGCGGAGCACGTTCGTCTCGGTCGCGCCGCGCCACACATGCTCCTCGCCGGCGTGCGACGTCCACCGCAGCGCCCGTGCGTCGTCGAGCAGATGGTCGCTCGACATCAGACGGATGCCGTCGCGCCCTTCGGCGGGCAGCACGCCGTCGACCTCCACGCGCAATGGCGCATCGGTGCGCCCATCGAGCAGACGTGCCACGGTCGGGCTCTGCAGATCGGCGTCGACGACGCCGACCGCCATACCGCGCCGCGCGAACGCCACCGCCAACGCCGCCGTGACGTAGCTCTTCCCGACGCCGCCCTTGCCGCTCACCACGGCGACGACGCGATCCACCGTCGCCATCCGCGCGGCGACGCGCGTCCGCTGGCCGACGACCTGTTGCAGAAGCCCGGAAGCATCGCTCCCCGGCACGTCGAAGTAGGTACGGAAGCTCATGAGCCCCCCGCCGCGCGAGCGAGCATCCAGAGGGTGATCATCACGGCGGTCGCCGCGAGGTGGAAGCCGGGTGCCACCGCGCCCGCTGCCGCGAAGAAGGCGCATGCGGCGGCGTTTGACAAGAGCGCCGCCCCCGCGCGATAGATGAGCATGCACCGGCATGAGCGTACCAGCCCGCACGCGCCACTCGCCCTCCTCCTCGGCTTCGCGTTGTTCGTCGTCGCCCTCGGCTACATGATCGCGGCGTCGCTCGCCAGGCGCGACGCACCCGTCTTTGCGCCCTCGCCGATGTCGCGCCCGCGCGCCGCGGAGTGGGCGATTCGTGGCGACACGCTCACCCTCGACGCGACCGACGGCGACCGATGGCAGCGCGCGACTCTCGCCCTCGGGCGTCCGCTCGCCGAGCACGATACCGTGCGATGGGACGTCGCCGCGCGGCGTTATCGGATCACCGTCGCCGGCGCCATCGCCGATCTCGGCGCCGTGTCGTTCGACAGCGCCACCATTCTGCCGTCAGCGCGGTTCGTTGCATCCACCGCGACGGAGATGGAGAACGACGCGATGCATCGATGGTACCAGTACAGCCTCGTCACCCATCTTTTGATGCCGAACGAGCACGTCTACGCGCTGCGCTCCGTCGACGGCCGCGTGTGGAAGATCCAGCCGCTCGGCTACTACTGTCCCGGCCTCACGCCCGGCTGCTTCACGTTCCGGTATGCCCCGCTCGACAGCGGCGCGCCCGTTCACGTCCGGGGCTCGTCCGCCGACGGACCATAGATCGACGGCACTTCGCCCATCACGCGTAGTAGGTGGTCGTTGACGCCCCTCTCGCCCTCCGTCCCGGAACCCCTAGATTGAGGTTCCCACCCGTTACGCCGCGAGGGCTCAATGTCGGACAGCGCACGCAGCGATCCACCCGCGTTCCCGTACGCGACCCACCTCAACGTCCTCTTTCCGCAGCTCGCCAAGATCGCGCTCGATCCGGTGGTCGCCGCGGTCAAGGACAAATGGTGGAATCAGACGATCTGCCGCGTGAACGACTCGGTCGTCCGGCTCGGCGTCATCCAGGGCGAGTATCACTGGCACAAGCATGAGAACGACGACGAGTTCTTCTTCGTGCTCGAGGGACTCTTCCTGATCGATCTCGATCCGAAGGCGGACGGCGTCACGCCCGGCAAAGTCGTCGAGCTCCGACCCCATGAAGGCCTCGTCGTGCCCAAGGGTGTCGTGCACCGCACACGTGCGCCCGAGCGGTCGGTGATTCTCATGGTCGAGACGGCGGACGTCGTACCGACCGGCGACTGACGAGCGCTAGCCCTCGAGCTCCTCGAGGGTGCGCGGCCAGTCCTCGCGCAGCAGGCGGGAGAGCGCGCGGTCCGCGAGCAGCCGCCCCTCCGTCTGGCATCGAGCGCAGTAGTTGGTCTCGTTGTCACGGTAGCGGATGCGCTGCACCGGCGTGTCGCACACCGGACACGGTTGCCCGAATCGGCCGTGCACGGCCATGCCCTCCCGGAACGCCGTGACCTTCTCCGGAAAATCGCCGTTCGATTCCGTGCGGAGCCGCTCGGTCCAATCGGTGAGCGTCGTGCGCGTGGCGTCGAACAGTCGAGTCGTCTCCTCGGCGGTGAGCCGACTGGTGAGCTTGAGCGGCGAGAGCTGCGCGCGATGCAGGATCTCGTCCGAATACGCGTTCCCGATCCCACTGAACAGACGAGGATCGGTGAGCGATCGCTTGAGCGTGTGATTCTCGCGCGCCAGCCGCTCCGCGAACTCGTCGCGCGTCGCCTGCAGCACCTCGAGTCCACCGCGATCGAACTGCGCCAAGTCGTCCCGCCCGCGCACGACGTGGAGCGACGCGCGCTTCGTCGTCCCCGCTTCGGTGAACACGAGGGTGCCCGTTGGAAACACGAGCTCGGCGAGCGCCAGCCGCGGCGGCGTCTTCTTGCGGGTCCCGCTCGCGAACCAGCGCAGCCGCCCCGCGATCATCAGATGGATGACGAGAAAGATCCCGCCGTCGAATTCGAGTACGATGCGCTTCCCGAGTCGCTCGACGCCACGGATTGTGGCTCCGACGGCGGCGTCCAGCGACGGATCGACCGTTCGCAGCACGAACGGACTGAGTATCGCATACGCAGCGAGCGGCTGGCCAACGACTCGGCGCTCGAGCGCCTCGACGTACAGCGTGACGTCCGGAAGCTCGGGCATTCGATAGCGGCGGTCAACTGATCAAACGGCGGTCAGTTGACCGCCGTTCGTTCAGTTCGCAGTTCATCAGTTCGCAGTTCAAGGTCTCGGCCTTGCCGTCCGGGCCGCCGGCTCGCTCGACGATCCACGCGATCCCGACCCCGAATCCGACGCACCGCGCGACGTCGACGGAGTCGCCGGCGTGCCGCTCGGTGTCCCATTCGCCGGAGTGTAGCCACGACCCTTCACCAACCGGCCGCGCTGCGTCTCCGCCGGAGAGTTCACCACGATGATCGGCGACCCGTAGTAATAGCCGGGATAGCCGTAGCCGTAATAGTTGTTGTAGCCGTAATAGTTGTTGTAGCCGTAATTGTTGTAGCCGTACCCATACCCGTAGCCATAGCCGTACGGGTAGTATCCGTAGCTGGGCTCCATGTAGACCGGGATGCGCCGACCGACGACGTCCGCGTCGAGCGCGCTGTCGCGAGGCGCCCGCGGGTCGCTATGCGCCACGGCGAACGCCTGCGGATTCGAGACGGCGACCATCGCGTCCGTCACGCGGCCCGGCACGCCGGCGTCGGCGAGCGCCACGAGGTCGTACTTGTCCAGCGCGAACCGCTCGCCGCGCTCCAGCACGAACGCCTCCACCACCGCCGGCGTCGACACGCGCGACGCCTCGATCACCGCCGTCGTGCCGATCGGAGCGCCCGCCGCGATGCGCGCGGCCTGCGTGGACATCGACCGGCCACTCAACGCGGAGCCGATGTCGCTCGGCACCGTGCTCGGCACACCGACGTCGCGGTAGCGCGCCACCCGCACGGCACTCCCACTGTCCGCCGAGATCTGCTGCACATCGAGCCATTCGCCGCTCGGGGAGAACCCGAGGAGACCCGACGTCGTGCGCTTCAATCCGTCGCAGATAGCGACCGAGTGCAGAAAGACCCGTCGCCCGTCGCTGGACCACTGCCCGCGCTGCGTCCCCGAGCATCCCTTCGCGTCCACGGGCTGCTCGCTGCCGCTCGCGTCGATGCGCTGCGACGACACCACCTTGCCGTTGGCGATCGTCGCCACGTTCACCGCGTCGCCCGCACCCGTCGCAGGTGTCACGCAGACGATCGGCGCCGACGATGCCGGCATCAGCAGGTCCGCCGCCGGCGCCGCTGTCCAGCAGCCGACCCACGCCTGCCACTTCGAGCTCGAGGTCGAGGACTGTGCACTGGTCGCCACCGCGGCGAACGTCAGCAGCGCCGTCGCGCCGAGCCACCCCGTTACGTGTCTGTTCATCTCGTTGCTCCCGTCTAGAGTCGGAACGTCAGGCCAAGCGTCATCGACACGCCCGACAGATCGATCTTCTGGAATCCCTGAAAATCTGCGCCCGGATTCGCCTTGGCCCAGATGTATCGTGCGTCGCCCGTCAATGCGATCCGCGGCGTGAGGGTCACGTCCACACCGCCCATCCCCTGGGCGGCAAACGTCAGGCCCGACGACTCTACCTTTAGCGGCACGACGTTGTTGTTGCTCGCGAAGTCGACGAAATCGCCTTCCTGACGAAAACGATACCACATTGCCCCGGCTCCCGCACCGAGCCAGGGCACCACGCCGGCCGGAATCCAGGCGAGCCGGCCGATCGAGCGCCCCCTCGGCGTCAGATACAGCCGCAGGTTCGCCGTCATCGGCACGCGCTGAAAGGTCGTCGTCTGCTCGATCTCCTGGCCATTGTTGTCGACGAAATTCCGGTAGTGCGAGTTGAGCGACACGCCCTCGTACTCCGTGGCAAACGACAGGTCGACCCGTGGTGACAGACGAAACGCCAGCTCGCCGCCGAACACCGGTCCGCTGAAGTCGCTCTTGTTCAGCGACAGTAGATCAGTCGTCTCCTGAAACAGGTCGCTGCCGGCGTTCGCGTGCGCATATCCAACGCGCAGGTTGAGCCGCGCGACCGGATCGCCGAACAGATAGCCATTGCCCGAGTCCTGCGCGCGCAGCGCGACCGGTGCGAGGAACAGCAGGACGAGCCATCGAGCAGTGGAGCGCATTGTCGGCGAGGTTGGCGGTAGTGCGTCTACCCACGCGTCGCAGTCGGGTTCCCTTTCGTCGCTAGGCCCATCGAGGCCGCCTCGGACTGCAACGTCCTATGAAGAAAACGGCTGCCGCAGGCGCGACGTTGGGCGAGCGTCGCCCGACCGGCTTGAAACCCCGCTTTGAGTCGATGCGCCGCACGTCTAACTTCGACCCAGCGTCCTCGCTGCACTCCGACCACGCCACCGCATGACGAGCATCCTCCCCGACTGGTTCTCCTCTCTGGCGACGCTGGGTCTCCCGAGCGCGCTGGGCATCCGGATCCTCGAGTTGAGCGGCGACCGCGTCGTGGGCACCATGCCGGTCGACGAACGCACGCGTCAGCCGTTCGGACTGCTCCACGGCGGCGCGTCGATCGCGCTCGCCGAGACCGTCGCGTCGCTCGGTGCCACGGCGCGCATCGATCGTGAGCGGTTCGTCGCCGTGGGACAGGAAATCAACGGCAATCATCTCCGCGCCAAGACCGAGGGCATCGTGCGCGCCACTGCCGTGCCGGTGCACGCCGGCCGGAGCTCGCAGGTTTGGTCGATCGAGATCGCGGACGAGGCGGGCCGGCTCGTCTGCATTTCCCGCTGCACGATGGCCGTCATCCCGCTCGATCGTTCGCAGCGATAGCCACCACCCGAAGCCGCACGGCACGGATCGCGCACGGCGCCGTTCGACAACCCCTGACTACTACGGAGTGCACGCATGCAAGCGGAGCCGCTGCTACAATGGTCTGATCCCGTGAAGGAGTTCGTCGGGTTCGTCTCGCAGTTCCTCGCACTCGGCGCGATTGGCTTTCGCTACGCCGCGGTGCGCCATCGCCTGCGACCGCCGCGCGAGCCGGCCGCCGCCGATCTCGACTTCGAGCCAGAACACGTCATCTATGCCGACGCCGCGCAGCGCGCCGCCTCCATCGGCGTCGCCGGCGCGCTCGTACAGCTCCTGATCTTCATGACCGCGCTCCCCAACGCGGCGGCCCGAGCGCACGTATCGGCCGACTATCTGCTCACGCACGATGCGATGACGATCGCGCAGTTCGTCCTCGCGGTGGCCGCCGTGCTCGGCTTCGCCCTCGCCGCCGTGCGGCGACAGATCGGATGGCCGATCGCGGCCGTCGGCGTGATCGTCGGCCCGCTCACCGGCATCGTCACCGGCAAGTGGTCGCGTCTCGTCAACCCCGCGCACCGCATCGTCGGCGGTCTGTGGATCGGCACGTTGTTCGTCCTCGTCTTCGCCGGCCTCGTGCTCCTGCTGCGCGACGTACGCGTTCGCAACCGGCGCGGAGCCATGGCGGCCGATCTGGTCAACGGCTTCTCGCCGCTGGCGCTCACCTGCGGAATGCTGCTCGTCGCGTCGGGACTCGTCACCGCATGGAATCACCTCAACCCACTCTCGTCGCTCTGGACGACGCCCTACGGCTACGCGTTGATCGCGAAGCTCTGCGTCGTAGCGATCGTGTTCGCCCTCGGCGCCTGGAACTGGCGCCGCCAGCGCCCCTTGCTCGGCACCGAGGACGCCGCCCACGCATTGCGCCGTTCCGCTACCAAGGAGCTTCTCGCGGCGACCGTGGTGCTCATGATCACCGCGGTGCTCGTGAGCCTTCCTTCGCCCAAGCCGCCGGCGCGACCAGGCTCGCCGCCGCCCGCCGCTCCGGCGCCGTGATCGGTTGATCTGCTGTCGGCTGGATAACTACCACTGAAGTATCAGGTACTGGGTAGACCTGGTACCGAGCCTGGCATATTGGCCACTCCAATGCCTGGACGGCGCAGCCGCAGTACCGGCTTGTAGCTGAAGAGCTGACAGCTTTCGCTTATGGCTCGATTTCACGCCGTTGCCAGAGCGAAGAAGCCTACCTGCATTGGAGTGGCTTGGATGTCGGTCTCGGTACTGCTGCTACCGAAGTACCAAGTACTTCGGTAGCAGCGTCCCAAGCCACGCCCGGCTCGCCGCGCGGTCCTCCTCCGAAACCAGCTCCCGCTCTGACGCGACGCGGAACGAGGCGAGCACCTCGTCGCACAGTTCCCGGAGTCTTGCTCGCGAACGACGATCGGTTGGCACATGCTTCGGCCCGGTTGCGGGCCGGGCATTCGATGAGCTGCAGTCGGAAGGGCGCATTCTCTATCTGGTATCGGGGTAGAACTGATCGGCCACGGTCGGCCGGTTGCCCTTCCAAGGCAGAGTTCGCGCCACCGCATCGGCTCGGCAACCGCGCGTCCCGATCTGAACCGTGGCCCGCATCTCGCCAATAGCGCGTCACCGCGTCCGCGACAATCGAATATTCCTGAGGCACGAGAAGAGCCCTGATGCATCGTATATCATCAATGGGGAGCCGGCTGGCCGCAGTCATCCTCCCCGTGCTGCTGCTCGCGGGCTGTTCCACGAGCGACACCGGAAAATCACAGTCCGCCGGCGACGTCAGCCGTCAGCCCGCGTGGTCGCCGGCGACCCTCGACGCGGTCAACGGCGTTCCGGTCGCCGCCATTCGGACGGCCATCGGCCAGCGCCTCGGCGCTACGCGACCCACTGCCGTCGGAGCCGAAGCGTGGAAGCACACGCGGAACCTCTATCGGCGCTACGGCGAGACACCGCTCTGGTTCACCGAGGCCGGCCTCGCGAAGGATCGCGCCGGAGCCCTCACCGACGCGATCCTCAACGCCAACGCCGACGCGCTCAAGCTGGACGACTATCCTGTCGCCGAGCTCGCGAACGCGCTCGCGTCGCTGCGCCGATCACCGCGGCCCAGCCCCGAACAGATCGCCGACGCCGACGTGCTGCTGACGTCGACCTATGCCGCGCTCGGTGAAGACATGCTCGTCGGACAGGTCGATCCGCGCACCGTCGGTCAGAGCTGGCACATCGATCCCAACGACGAAAACGTCGACAGCGCCCTCGTGCGCACCCTCGGCCAGACACCGCTCGCGACAGCCATCGGCGCCATGCGGCCCCCGGAGCCCGACTACGCGGCGCTGCAGAAGGAGCTCGTTCGCTTCCGCGACGTGGTGGCCAAGGGTGGATGGCCCAAGGTCCCCGAGGGACGCGCGCTCAAGCGCGGCGACACTGATTCCGCGCCGCGACTCGCCGCGCTTCGTGCGCGGTTGGCCGCTGAAGGCTTCACCGCCGCCAGTGCACCCGCGCCCCAGACCGGAGCGCCGCAGACGAAGCGCGTCGCAACGGCCGGCGCCGACCGGTACGACGCCGGGCTCGCTGCCGCCGTCGCGCAGTTCCAAGCGCGCCACGGCATCGCCGTCGACAGCGCGCTCGGTAGCGAGACGGTCGGTGCGCTCAACGTTCCCGCGACATACCGGCTCGGGCAGATCGCCGCCAACATGGAGCGCTACCGCTGGATGCCCCGCACCCTCGGAACGCGATACGTCCTCGTCAACGTTCCCGCCTTCCACCTCGATGCCTTCGACGCCGGCCAGAAGGTGCTCGAGATGAAGGTCATCGTCGGCCAGGAGTACGAGGACAAGGCGACGCCGGTGTTCTCCGACTCCATGGAGACAGTCGTCTTTCGTCCGTACTGGAACATCACCCCGGACATTCAGGCAAAGGAGATCGAGCCGAAGATCGCCGCCAACCCAGGCTACATGGAGAGCGAGAACCTGGAGTACTACAAGGACGGCGGCGCGACGCGTATCCGGCAAAAGCCCGGCGACAAGAACTCGCTCGGTCTCGTGAAGTTCCTCTTCCCGAACGACTTCAACATCTATCTCCACGACACGCCGCAGCACGAGCTGTTCAACAAAGACGTGCGGGCGTTCAGTCACGGCTGCATCCGCATCGAGAAGCCCGCCGAGCTCGCGCAGTGGGTGCTCGGCTGGGATGCCGGCAGGGTGCGGCAGGCGATGCAGGATGGGCCGGACAACGCCGCCGTCAAGCTGCCGCGGAAGCTCCCGGTGTACATCACGTACGCCACCGCGTATTTCCGCGACGGGCAGCTGTACTTCGGCAACGACCTCTACCACCGCGACGACAAGATGGTGAACGAAGTCTCCGCCGGCGCCCTACCGAGCGCGCGAGTCGTTCAGGCGCTCCAAGCGCTGAAGAGGATCGCAGTCGGCTGACCGAGCTGTGTCTATCACTCGCTCGCCCGCGATCCCGTGATCGCCGCGCTGAGGTAGGTCGTGAGCGCGGCGGAGGGTGAGCGGCTGCGAGCGATGTTCACGTCGATCGGGATCTTCCGGCCTGCCCAGGTCTGTTCGACGTCCAACACGCCTTGCCACACCGACGCGAACGTGTGTCCCATCTCGTGCGGCAGCTTCGTCGCGTCGAAGCCAGCCGACTTGGCGATCCAGAACGGCGGCTCCTCGGTGAACCCCGCCTCGATATACGCGTGCTTCACGTCGCCGTATACGAGGTTGGCATTGTCCGTATGGACGTAGATCCCGGGCCGATAGCGCCCGTCGGCGAGGACGCCACGCACCCAGGCCGAGTAGTAGTCGCGCATGGCGCGCGGGATGGCGTCCATGCGCTCGATGTCCAGGAAGACGGTCGTACCATGAGGAAAGCCCTCACGCTCGGTGCGCGCGACGGCATCGAGCGCGTCCTTCGCGCCGCGAATCGCGCTCACGAAGTCGGCGTTGCAGATCTCGTCCGGGCCCGGCTTGGGCGCGCGCCGCATTACCGTCTTGGTCAGCGTGCGGGTGACCGTGTGGCGATGGCTGCCGTGTCCGACTTTCACCCTGACCCGGTGACTGACCTTCACCGGAATCTTGTACGGCTTGCCGGGCATTCGACCCCAGGTCTGCTGGCCGACGTAGAGGACGGCGATGCCGTAGCCCATCGCGGTGAGCGTCTCCCGCTTCCCCGACCACCCCTCGTCCGGGTGGCAGGGACTCGGCAGGTAGTAGCCGGTCCATTCGTAGGGAGCTCCGCCGGTGCGCCACGCTCGCATGGCACCGTCGCCCGGGTAGACGCCGGTGTCGAAGCCCATGTGGCCGCTCTGCGTGGAATCGGCGATCTGTTCCGCGACGACCGCCTGCTGCCCGGTCAGGGTAGCAGCGAGCTCAGCTACTTCCGCCGAGACGCCCACGAGCGACGCGCGTGAAAAGTGGCCCTCTCGGCAGGAGAGGGCCCCAAGACACGCCACGAGGGAAACGAACATCGGGATCCGACGGGTCATCGGCTCACCTCCGCATGAAAGATGGCCTACCTCAAGACGGTGGGATCCGTTCGGCGTCACGGAGCACGCGTGATGCGGATCACACTGGCGGCTGGCGGGAGTCGGGCGATCTGCAAGAGTATCGGCGTATGCTTCTTGCGAACCGAGCCACTCGATCGCGGTTGAACCCGTCAGCCGAAGCCAGATGAGGAGCTCGATGCGCCGTGCCATCCGTCATTCCACGATCGCCCTCTGCACCGTCGCTCTCATGTCCGCCTGTGCCCGCGGCGACAAGACCGCCGATAGTGCGCGTACGGTTGACTCTGCTCAGGCCGGCGGGCGGGCGGCATCGCCCACGTCAACAGCTGGCTCTTCCGAGGCGGGCTGGACCGATCCAAACATCATGGCGTTTCTGGACGACGCCAACATGGCTGACAGCGCGGCAGGGAGTGTGGCGGCGTCGAAAGGAACGAGCGCCGACGTGAAGACGTTCGGCAAGGAGATGGTCCGCGACCATCACGCGATGCGAGCCGAGGGTCAGGATGTGGCGAAGAAGCTCCACGTCACCCCGGCGCCCAGGCCGGGCGACACGATGACTGCCGAGTCCGCTGCGTTTCAGGACACCCTGAGCTCGATGCCGGCCGGGCGGATGTGGGACAAGGCGTATGTCGACCATGAGGTGGCCGCCCACGAGCAGGTGCTGACGACGGCGCAGACCGCCTCGGGCGCGACCCAGAACGCGGACATCAAGGGCCTGATCGCCAAGGCTGCGCCGAAAGTGCAGGAGCACCTCGACAAGGCGAAGAAGATCCAGTCCAAGTTGGGCGGCGCCAAGTAACGCGCCGATGTCGAAGCCGCGCACCCGTCCCGATGCGGACCGCCGGGGCGGGGACGCGCCCGGCTCGCTCGTCCTCGTCGACGGATCCAACGTCGCACACTCGAGCGAGGGTGAACGTCCCCTCCTCGGAAACATCACGGCTGTGTGCGACAAGCTTCGAGAGGAGGGCTATGAGCCGGTCGTCGTCGTGGACGCGGCGCTGCGCCACCAGATCGACGACCGGGGCGGGTACGAGCGAATGGTCGACGAGGGCGCCATCCGGCAGGCGCCGGCCGGCACGGATGCGGATTACTTCATCCTGTCGTTCGCCCGCGAGCTCGATGCGTCGATCGTGTCGAATGACCGCTTTCGCGACCGGCAGAAGGCCTTCCCGGACGCGGCCCGGCGGCTCATCCGGTATATGGTCGTGAAGGGAGAAGTGGTGCTCGAGCGCCGGACAGGACCTCGGCACGACTAACCGACGTGCCCCCACAGGCGGGCGAGCCGAGGCCCCGGAACGTCGGGCCGGCTGCGGTGTAACGGCCGCGGTCAGGAGTGGCGCCTAACACCAGGTCGCCATTAGCTTTTGGGGACAGACCAGCACGACCGATTCCGCCCCGCGCCGCCACGCGCGTTGCAGAGCCGGCTGTGCCGCGTCGTGCATGGAGAGGTAGTCTCCCCTGCCGACGCTCCGGGGGCATCCCGTGATGCCTACGTATCGCCCACGGAAAGTGTTGGTCCCCACCGGAGACGCAGTGCGTCCCACCAACGAGGTCACCATGCTGGGTCCGACGACGGACGTTCCCGCGCTCTCGCTCGTGATCCCCGTGTACAACGCGGCCGACCAACTGCCTGCCACACTGGAGGCGGTGGACACGTTTGCCGCGCACTCTCCGGAATCGCTCGAGGTGCTGTTCATCGATGACCATTCGAGCGAGGTGGAGACACAGCTGATCCTCGAAGATTTCGCGCGCCGCCGTCCGTATGTGCGCGTGCTGCGCAACGCGGTCAATCGCGGGAAAGGATTCTCCGTGACGCGTGGCATGCTCGCCGCCCGCGGCCGCAATCGCGTCTTCACCGACGTCGACCTCGCCTACCCGCTCGATCAGGTGAACCGCATCGTCGCCGAGCTCCGCGACGGCGCCGACCTCGCCATCGCGTGCCGCGTGCTCCCCGAGTCGCGGTACCTCATGAGCCCGAGCTTCTTCCACTACCTCTACACGCGCCATCTCATGAGCCGCGCGTTCAACAAGGTGGTGCAGGGCTTCCTGCTGCCGGGAATCCTCGACACCCAGGCGGGCCTGAAGGGATTCACCGCGCAGGCGGCAATGCTCTGCTTCTCGCGCTCGACCATTCCCGGGTTCGGATTCGACATCGAGTGCCTCTACATCGCGCAGCAGCACGGGCTGACCATCCGGCAGACCGCGGTGAACTTCCGCTACGATGACGAGCCGACGACGGTCCGGTTCGCGCGCGACAGCAACCGCATGCTGAAGGACATCTGGAAGGTGAAGCGCAACGCCTGGCGCGGACAGTACGCGGTGGCCAACCAGCGCTTCACGTTTCCGGCGGAAGACCAGACGGCGACGCATCACACTCCGACGTTCGGCTTACCGGTGCAGAGCGAAGATCGCGCGCTGGCGACTGCTCTCTAAGAGCGGACGCTCGAGCCAGGTGAGCGAAGCGACCGATTAGTGTTCTGTCGTGCCGCGCCTTCTCGTCATCAACGCCGACGACTTCGGCTTTGCGCCCGGTGTCAACCGTGGCATCGTCGACGTGTATGAGGCGGGTGTCCTGACCTCGGCCTCGGTGATGGTCAACGCCCCGGCGTTCGCCGACGCCGTGTCCCTCGCGCGTACGCGCGTGCCGCGACTCGGCGTCGGCCTCCACCTCGATCTGGTGGCCGGCCGCCCCCTGACCGACGCGCCGTCGCTCGTCGATCGGCGCACGGGACGCTTCTTTTCACTCGGTGAGCTCGCGCGTCGCGCCTTCGCCGGCCGCATACGTCAGGACGACGTCCGCCGCGAATGTGACGCCCAGATCGCCGCGCTCGCGGCGGCGGGCATCCGGCCGACGCATCTCGACAGCCATCGGCATGCGCACGCGTTGCCCGGCGTGCTGCCGGCGGTTGCCGCGAGCGCGCACCATGCCGGGCTTCGATGGGTGCGCCGTCCGCTCGACCGGCCCACGCTTCGCGCTCCAGCGGCAAGCGCCAAGATGCTGCTTCTGCTCGGCGCATGGCGCCGTGCGCTCGGCGGCGTGCACCGCGACGATCTCCCGTTGCTGGCGCGTGCGCCGAACTTTCGCGGCATCGCACTGCAGGGCGCGCCGGACGTCGAGCGTCGCCTGCTCGCACTCATCGACGAGCTGCCCGACGGCGTCACGGAGCTCATGATTCATCCCGGCTACGACGATGACGTGCTCGCCGCGCAGGATCCCTACCGGCACCAGCGTGAGCGCGAGATCACGGCGCTCACATCGCCGGCGGTGCGGGAGCGGCTCCGTCGTGGAGACGTACGGCTGGTGAGCTTCGCCGAACTGTCCTAGCGAGCTCCTCTCGTCGCGCCCATAGCCGGCGCTGCAGCTCGATCCAGAGCACGATCAACGGAATCGTCTTGGCGCGGTAGGCGTCGAAGACGTCGCGCTGGATGAAGACCGGCATCGCGTCGGACGAGGCCAGGATCGTCCCGACGACGACGAACGCCAACAGCGCCCACTCCCAGCGTGACGGACGATCGAGAGAGCCGAACCAGATCGCCGCGCCGGCCACGCCGATCACGAACGTCGGGCTCTCGGCTTGATGGTTGAAGATGATGCAGAACACGAGCACGGAGCACAGATAGAGTCGACGAAAGGTCCACTCGCCCCATCGTTCGCGGCGCGCGAGCAGCGGCGCCAGCAGCAGCAGCACTCCCGCGAGCTGGATCGGCCAGTTGGGAAGATCGAGGCGAAAGAGCAGCTGCAGCATCTGCATCACCGAGAAGCCGCGTGCGACTGCGTCGTGCGTCTCGATCCCGCGCCACCATCCGTACTGCGCCACCAGCGTTGCCGGCGGCGTCACGAGCAGTGGCAGCGCGACCAGCAAGGCGAAGGACGCGGCGAGCGCGAATGCGACGCGAATCTTTCGTGGATGAAAGACGGCGAAGCTTGCCGCCGCCAGCGGAAAGATCTTGATCGACGCGCCGGCCGCCACGGCGAGGCTGCCGAGCACCGTGTGACGCCGCTCGTAGGCGGCAAAGGCAGCGATGATGAGCGCCGCGACGAGCGCGTTGCTCTGGACGTTCTGCAGGGAGCCGAGCATGTCCAGAAATACGATGGCGCGCGCGACGGTTGCGCCGCGGCGCGGGAGCACCATCCCGATCGCGGCATACAGCGCCAGTGCGTTCAGTGCGTTCCACAACAACATCGCAGGCCCGAACGGGAGCAGCGCAAACGGGAGGAACAGCAGCGCGAACGTCGGGCTGTACTTGAAGAAGTCGCGGTGCAGCGCCGGGTATGCCGCGTAGAGATCCTGTCCATGCAGCAGGTGCAGCGAGGCCGTGCGGAAGATCGAGAAGTTGTTGTTCTGATGCGTCACGCCTTGCTGTATCGTCGCACCGATGACCGCCGCTACCCAGAGCAGCGCGATCAGGATCTCGAAGCGGCGAAGCCGCGACTGGTCGGCGGACGCCGGCGCGGATGAGGCGAGGGCGGTCATGTAGTGGCGCGCGGAAGTGGCATGGGCGGAAAGCTAGAAGCACACACCGCTCTGGTACACGAGAGCCGGACCAAGTGCTGGCGTCCGCCGACCGCGAGAGCACGTGCGTCGCGGCACTCATCTTGACCAATGCCGGGTCATGACCGCACCGGCCCAGCCCCTTCCGCCCGGCGGCGCGCTGCACGCCGTGCTGCTCGACGTCGACGGCACGCTCATCGACAGCAACGATGCGCACGCGCGCGCCTGGGTCGCCGCGCTCGCCGCGCACGGTTACGTCGTTCCCTTCTCCGAGATCCGCCCGCTCATCGGAAAGGGAGGGGACAAGATTCTGCCCGAGCTCACCGGACTCGATCCCGACAGCGGCGAAGCGAAGCGCATCGCCGACACCCGCGGCCGGATCTTTCTCGAGCAGGAGCTGCCCTCCCTCAGGGCGACGCCTGGCGCGCGCGCGTTGCTCGAGCGGCTACGCGGCCTCGGCCTCGAGCTGATCGTGGCGACCTCGGCGAGGGCGGAGGAAGTCGGCGCGATCCTGACCCAGGCCGGCGTCTCCGATCTCATCCAGGCGGCATCGTCGTCCGACGACGCCGATCGATCCAAGCCCGATCCAGACATCGTACGAGCCGCGCTGCGAAAGGCCGGAGAACAGGCGGCACACAGCATCATGATCGGCGACACGCCGTACGACATCGAGGCAGCCGTCAGGGCACGCGTGCCGGCGATCGGACTGCGCTCCGGTGGATGGACGGACGACGGCCTCCGCGGAGCTGTCGCCGTCTACGACGATCCGGCAGACCTGCTCGCACATCTCGATGAATCGCCGTTCGCCGCGCTCCGCGCCGGCGCATCGTAATCGTACGCTTCTTGCCCTCGATTCCGGTATGATTACCCTCTCGAGCGCGCGCCGCGCGCGCCTGCTGTCCACCGCGGTGGTGCTGGCGGCCGGTTCGCTTGCGGGCTGCGGCGACAGAAGCACGCACGCAAGCGACGGTGATACCGGTGCGGCCGCGCCGGCCACGAAGATCGACCTGACGAGAACGCCGCGACCGGGCGACAGCACACCCGCCGTTGCCAAACCGGCCGGTGGTGCCGACGCGGCGTCAGGCGACACCGCCGGCACCCGCGCGAAGGATTCGGCCAGGGCCCGCTCGGCAGGTAAGCCGACGCGACCCTGACGTCACCGCGCCAGCGCGATCATCCGGATCCCACCCTTGGCGCGCAGGGTGACGATGGGCTGCGGCGTCACACGCTGATCCGGAGCGAGACGGAAGCGCCACCGTTGCGCGAAGGTCGCCAGAGCGAGCACGCCTTCCATCCACGCGAACTGCTCACCGATGCAGACTCGCGTTCCCGCGCCGAAAGGGAAGTACGAAAACTTCGGACGCGACGCGCGCATGGCGCTTCCTCCCGGCAGCCAACGCTCCGGCCGAAACGCTTCCGCTTCCGCCCACCAGCGCGGATCGCGATGCACGACCCACTGGCTCATCAACACGATCGTACGCGCCGCGAGCACGTAGTCGTCGACGTGGTAGTCGGAGAGCGTGCGCCGCCCGACGATCCAGGCCGGCGGGAAGAGGCGCATCGTCTCCGCGAGAATAGCGCGCGTGTACGGCAACCGAGCGACGTCGTCCACAACCAGGGGTCGACCGCCGAGCGCGTCGACCTCGGCGTGCAGACGCTCCTCGGCGTCGGCGTGCGAGGACAACAGATACAACGACCACATCAGCGCGTTGGCCGTCGTCTCGTGCCCTGCGAGCATCAGCGTCATCGCCTCGTCGCGCAGCTGAAGGTCGCTCATCCCTCCGCCGTCGCCTTCCGTGTCGTGCGCGAGCAGGAGCATCGACAACAGGTCCCCGCGGTCCTCGTTCGCGGCGCGGCGCTCGGCGATCATCCGATAGATCGTGGCGTCGAGCCGTTCGCGCCCGCGCACGAAGCGTCTCGTCGCCGGCAGCGGCAGGTGCAGCAGCAGCTCCCCGAACGGCAGCACGGTGAGGTTGAACGCGGCGATCGCGGCGCCCAGTGCGTCACCGATCTCGTGCGCTTCGGCCTCGATGTCCGTGTCGAAGAGCGTCTTGCCGACGACGGCGAGCGTGTATGCGGCCATCTCGCGCGAGACGTCAAGCGTCATGCCGTCGCGCCACTGCGCGGCGCGGCGCCGAGCGTAGCGCGACATGACTTCGCCGTATGCGTCGATGCGTGCGCGATGGAAGGCCGGCTGGGCGAGACGGCGCTGGCGCAGGTGGAAGTCACCTTCGCTGGTGAGCAGCCCCTCGCCGAGCAGCATCTTGGCGCGCTCGAGCCCGCGCCCCTTGTGGAATGACTTCGCGTTGGTGACCAGGACGTCGCGAATGTCGGCGGGATTGCTGAGCAGGGCGATCGGCTGGTTGCCGACGCGGAACAGCGCGACGTCGCCGTACCGGTGCGCGAGCGACGGCAGAAATTGGAGCGGGCGACGCGTGACGGCGAGCGCGAACTCCCCGGGATAACGGCTGCGCGGGCCCGGAGGAATGGCTCCGCGGCGGTTGGTGGTCACGGTGTCGCTGGTCGATGCCACGCCAGGCGTCGGCTGCAGTCGGTGAGGTGTCGGTGTCGCGTCCCGATTCAACAATCGTATTCAATCGTAACGGGCGCGCAGAAACGCGGCGTGTTGGGCGCGGAACCTGCTTTGCTGCCTCTCGTGTCCGCCTCAGCCCTGATCGAGGATTACGCCATGATCGGCGACTGCGAAACGGCGGCGCTCGTTTCGCGCGGCGGCTCGATCGACTGGCTGTGCTGGCCGCGCTTCGACTCGGGCGCCTGCTTCGCGTCGCTGCTCGGTACTCCGGAGCACGGCCGATGGCTCATCGCGCCGACGTCGGAGGAGGCTGTGTCGAGGCGGCGTTATCGCGGCGACACGATGATCCTCGAGACCGAGTTCGAGACGCCGGACGGGACGGTCGCCGTGATCGACTTCATGCCGCGGCGCCGCGAGAGCGCTGGCCTCGTGCGCGTCGTACGCGGACTGCGCGGCCGCGTGCCGATGCGCACGGAGCTCGTGCTGCGATTCGACTACGGCTCCGTCGTGCCGTGGGTCAGCCGCATGGATGACGGTTCGCTGCGCGCCGTGTCCGGGCCGGACATGGTCACCCTGCACGCGACGGCGCCGATGCACGGTGAGGGGAGGCGGACGGTGGGGCAGTTCATCGTCGAGGCCGGAGCGGAAGAGACGTTCGTCCTGACGTGGGGTCCGTCGCACCTTCCTCCGCCGGCGCCCGCCGACCCGCACGAGGCACTGGCGGACACCGATGCGTTCTGGAGCGAATGGGCGGCGCGCTGCACGTATGCCGGCCCATGGCGCAACGCGGTGCTGCGCTCGCTGCTCACGCTCAAGGCGCTCACGTATGTCCCGACCGGCGGCATCGTGGCGGCGCCCACTACGTCGCTTCCCGAGTCGATCGGCGGCACGCGAAACTGGGACTACCGCTTCTGCTGGCTGCGCGACGCCACGCTCACCCTGCTCGCGTTCATCAACGCGGGCTACGTCGACGAAGCCGCGGCGTGGCGCAACTGGCTGCTGCGAGCCGCGGCCGGGAGTCCCGACCAGGCGCAGATCATGTATGGCATCTCGGGGGAGCGGATGCTCCGCGAGTCGGAGCTGCCGTGGCTTCCAGGCTACGAGGGCTCGCGGCCGGTTCGGATCGGCAACGCCGCGCACGCGCAGATGCAGCTCGACGTGTACGGCGAGGTGATGGACGTGATGTATCAGGCGCAGCTTGCCGGTCTCGCCGAGAGCGCCGACGCGTGGGCGTTGCAGCTGGCGCTCACGACGCACGTGGCCAGCGCATGGCATCGTCCCGACCACGGCATCTGGGAAGTCCGCGGCGAGCCGCAGCACTTCGTGTTCTCGAAGGTGATGGCCTGGGTCGCCGTGGACCGGGCGGTGAAGAGCATCGAGCAGTTCGGCCTGTCGGGGCCACTGGACGAATGGCGCGCGCTTCGTGAGGAGATCCATCGCGAGGTCTGCACCTGCGGATACGACGCGGGCATCGGGAGCTTCGTGCAGGCCTACGGCTCCAGGCTGCTCGACGCGAGCGTGCTCGTGATCCCGCTCGTCGGCTTCCTGCCGGCGGACGATCCGCGCGTGCTCGGAACCGTCCGCTGCATCGAGGAGAATCTCGTCGCCGACGGATTGGTGAAGCGGTACGACAGCGCACTGACGGACGACGGGCTCCCGGCCGGCGAAGGAACGTTCCTCGCGTGCACACTGTGGCTGGCGGACAACTACGTGTTGCAGGGGCGGCGGGACGAGGCGGCGACGCTGCTCGAGCGCATCGTGACCATCGGCAACGACGTCGGGCTCCTCTCGGAGGAGTACGACACGGAGCGTGAGCGGCTCGTCGGCAACTTTCCGCAGGCGTTCTCACATGTGGGGCTGGTGGCCACGGCAATGAACCTGAGTCGTGCGGCGGGCCGAACGCCGAAGCCGGCGATGCAGCGCGCATAAGGCCCAAGGGGATCCCGGGTCGAACTTCGGCTCGGTCCGGTACGGCCCTTGAAGAAGGGGTAACCTGCTCACGGAGTACGCGTCCAACCACCCACCACGTCGAGGTCGGTATGGCAGTACGAGAGTTCACCGACAGTCGCGGCGTGGATTGGCGTGTCTGGGACGTGACGCCGGCCCACATGCACCCGATCACGCGCGGTGAGGACTACATGGGCAACCTGCAGGATGGGTGGCTCGTGTTCGAGTCAGGGCGGGAGAAACGGCGGCTCGAGGCGCCGTACCCGGCGGAGTGGACCAGGTTTCCGATCCAGGAGTTGGAGGAGCTTTGCCGGAAGGCGTCGCTCGTGGTGCGCCGCCGCGCGTCGTCGCCGAGCGGGGAGCGGCGGGCGATCAGCGCGGCGGAGATCGAAGGGGAGGCGATCAGAGGATCCGGCTCGCAGGTCACCTTCGCGAGTCCTGGCGGTCGGGAGTGGACCGTGCGGGTTCACGAATGCCTCGACAAGCGAGGCCGGCCGCAGAAGGTGCTCCGCTTCACGGCCGACGACATCGTGGTCGAGCTGGAGAAGTGGCCCGACGATTGGCGGACGGCGACGATGAAGGATTTCGCCGTGATGCTGCTGGATGCCAGCCCGCCTCGGCGACGTCCGAAGGGGGAAGGTCCGCAGCGCCGCCACGACGATCGTCCGGTCGACCGGCCGGTCGACCGGTCCGACCGCCAGCGCTGAAGAGTTTCCAATCGAATGCCGAGACTGTGATCTTGGCTCGCCGCAGGAGGACGCGCCGTAGCGTAAGCAAGTAGGTACTTGCATACGCACTCATCCGTAGGTATGATGCGCGATGATCAATCGCGCGCGCATCCTGGACGCCGCCGCCCGTGTCTATGCCAAGCATGGGTTCCGCGGCGCCACCACCCGTCTCATCGCCATCGAAGCCGGCGTCAACGAAGTCACGCTCTTTCGTACCTTCGGGTCGAAGGCCGCGCTGATGCACGCCGTTCTCACGGCCCAAAGCACCCAGGGTTCCACGCCGATACTGCCGGAGACCCCGGTGGATCCGGTGAAGGAGCTCACGACGTTCGTCGACGGGATCCTGCACAAGCTCAGAGAGGTGCGGCCGTTGCTGGCGCACGCCATGAGCGAGTTCGACGAACGCCCCGATGCCGCCGACTTCGCGCGATGCGGTCGCACCGCGACCCAACAACAGCTTCACCAATACGTTCGGCGGCTTCCCGCGCTGGCGCACACCGAGCCGGCCGACGTCGACACCGCCGTCACCATGCTCTCCAGCACGATCATGGGCGACGTGATGGGGCGACCGATGATGCCCGACTCGTACCCGCCGATCGAGGAGGCAGCGGGCCGATACGTCCGCGCCTTTCTCCGTATCCTCGGCGTTCCTGCTGTCACAGCCGCGCCGGCACGACTGTCACGAACGCGCACGGCATGACACCCAATCCGGCTGCCGCTCGTAGAACGCAGCACACCGACGGCACGTCGCCGGCGGATCCGCACCACGAACCTTCAGCATCACACACCGCAATGACCGTCGATCAGACCCGAACGGCACCCCGGCGCGCGATGAGACGCGCGCTCGCCGTGCTGCTCGTGGTCGCGTCGCCCGTACTGGCCGCCGCACAGCAGCCGGCATCGGGTTCTTCGCTTCAACCACGTCCGCTCACGCTCGAGGAGGCGATCCGTCTCGCCGCGCGCCAGAGCGAAGCCCTGCAGATCGCGCGAGCCGGCGTGACGCGCGCCGAGGGGCAGTACCGGCAGGCGCGCAGCCTCGCGCTGCCACAACTCAGCTCGAGCCTCAGCTACGCGCGTACGCTGCGTTCGCAGTTCTCCGCGCTCGCCAGTGGCGGACCGCCGGATACGTCGACCACGCCGCAGCCCCAGTCGGTGTGCGCGCCGTCCATCCCCGCCAATGCCACGGCCGCCGAACGACAGGCCGCGCTGGCTCAAGCCTCGACGTGCGCTGCAGCGGCGGGGATCGACTTCACGAAGGTCGGCTTCGGCGCAAAGAACCAGTACACGCTCGGTCTCGCCTACTCGCAGAGCATCTACAGTGGCGGCCGCAACAGCGGGCAGCGTGCCTCCGCCGTGGCAGGACAGCGCTCGGCGGAGATCGAGGTCGTCGCACAGCGGGCCCAGGTCGCGCTCGACGCGACGCAGGCGTACTTCGACGCCGTGCTGGCGGACCGGCTCGTCACGATCGCCGACACGGCGCTGGCGCAGACCGAGGAGCTGCTCCGCCAGACGCAGCTCGCGCGACGCGTGGGCAATCAGAGTGAGTTCGAGCTCCTGCGCGCCCAAGTCACGCGCGACAACCAACGCCCGGTCGTGATCCAGCGTCAGGGCGACCGCGACGTCGCGTACCTCCGCCTCAAGCAACTGCTCAATCTGCCGCTCGACGAGCCGGTGCAGCTCGTGACGCCGATCGACGAGCCGGCGGCGGTCTCGCGGGTGATCGCCGCGAACGCCGCGACCTCGCCGATCACGACGCCGATCGTGGATTCGCTGGCGCCGCTACCCGCACCGGACACCACGACGGCGGATCGCGCGCCGGTGCGGGAGTCGGTGGAAGCCGTGCGCGCCCAGGAAGGACTGCTCAAGGTGGCGCGCTCGGATCGTCTGCCCTCGTTGTCGCTCAACTCGAACTATCAGCGACTCTTCTTTCCCAACACGATCACACCCAACCTCGGCCAGTACAGTGAGAACTGGACGGTGGGCGGCACGATCGGGCTATCGCTGTTCAGCGGCGGGCGAGTGAGCGGGCAGATCGAGGTCGCACAGGCGAACCTCGACGAAGCGCGCGCCCGCCTGCAGCAGACGCGTGAGCTCGCCGCGCTCGACACGCGCGTCGCGCTCAACCAGCTCCGAACGGCGGAGGCGTCGTTCGAGGCGAGCCGCGGCACGGCGGGGCAAGCGCGGCGTGCATATAGCATCGATCAGATCCGCTATCGTGAAGGGATCTCGACGCAGACCGACCTCACGCAGTCGCGGCTGCTGCTCGAGCAGGCACTGGCCAATCAGGCACAGTCGGCGCGCGACGTCGCCGTGGCGCGGGCACGTGTCGCGCTCATCCGCGACCTGCCGATCAACACCACCGCGGTCGGCGGGGCCGGACGCGTGACCACCACCCAACAGCAGCAACAACAGCAACAGCCATTGCAACCACAACAGCGCACTCCATCGGCCACCACCACGACCACGGCCGGTACGGGACAAATCGGGGGCACCACGCCATGACGCAACTGAAGACATCGAGCGCACGCATGTTGCGCTCTGCCACGAAAGCCACGCGTGCGCTCGCCCTCGGCGCGGTTCTGACGCTCGGCGCCTGCAAGAAGGGCGACGTGAGCGCGGAGCCCGCGAAGACGGAGACGATGCTCGTCGGTCCGGAGAACGTGACGGTCGTGCGCGCGGAGCAGATTCGCACCGGGCCCGCGATCTCCGGGTCGCTGACACCGGAGCGCGCCGCGACGATTCGCGCCGAAATGTCGGGCTCGGTGGTCCAGACGTACGCCGAGGCCGGACAGCGGGTCGGAGCGGGCCAGGCACTCGCACAGATCGATGCGGCCGTGCTGCAGGATCAGAAGCTCTCGGCGCAGTCGGCGGTGACCACGGCGCAGAGCAGCTACGACATCGCGCGCCGCAACCTCCAGCGCAACGAGGCGCTCGAGAAGGCGGGGGCGATTGCCGAGCGCGATCTCGAGCAGGCGCGCAACGCCGTGCTGGCGTCGCAGGCGCAGCTGTCCACGGCGCGCGCACAGCTCGCGAACATCAACAAGCAGCTCGACAAGGCGAGCGTGCAGGCGCCGTTCGCCGGGATCGTGTCGCAGCGACAGGTCAACGCGGGCGACGTCGTGTCGCCCGGCACCGCGCTGTATACCGTCGTCGATCCGGGGAGCATGCAGCTCGAGGCGTCCGTCCCGGCGGAGGCGCTGTCGCAGGCGCGCGTCGGCATGCCGGTGGACTTCAAGGTGACCGGCTATCCGAACCGCAGCTTCACCGGCCGCATCACGCGAGTGAACCCGACCGCCGATCCGACGACGCGACAGGTGAAGATCGTCGCGTCGATCCCGAACGCGGGGAACACGCTCGTCGGCGGGTTGTTCGCCGAGGGACGGGTGTCAAGCGAGTCGCGCAATGCGCCGATGGTGTCGTTGAGCGCCGTGGACGAGCGCGGTCTGCGGCCGACCGTCATCCGTCTCAGGAACGGCAAGGTGGAGAAGGTCGAAGTCGGTCTCGGCATTCGCGATCAGGCGGCGGAGACGGTGGAGATCACTTCCGGGATCGCGCCCGGCGACACGCTGCTGCTCGGCGCGGCGCGCGGGATCTCGCCGGGCACGCCCGTGAAGGTCTCCGCACCGGCCGACACCAGGAAATAATCAGGTAGCAACCCTCTCGGGACCATCCATGTTCATCTCCGATTTCGCGATCAGGAAGCCGCTCATCACCATCGTCTGCATGGTGACGCTGGTGGTGTTCGGCTTGTTCGCGCTGTTCAAGCTCAAGACCGACGAATTCCCGGACGTCGCACCACCGGTGGTCACCGTCGGGATTCCATACCCGGGCGCATCGCCCGACGGCGTGGAGAAGGAGATTCTCAATCCGATCGAGGAGCAGATCTCCTCGATCAGCGGCGTGAAGCACGTGACCGGCAAGGCGTATGACGGCTACGGCTTCATCATGGTCGAGTTCCAGTTCGGCAAGGACCTGATGGAAGCGACGCAGGATCTCCGCGACGCGATCTCGGCCAAGCGCGTCGACCTGCCGACGGAGATGAAGGAGCCGATCATCCAGAAGTTCAACGACACGGATCGGCCGATCGTGTCGCTCGCGCTGTCGTCGAGTACGTTGTCGCAGGCCGAGCTGACGCGGCTCGCCGACCCGCAGATCACGCGCGAGCTGCGCTCGATCCCGGGCGTGGCGGAGGTGTCGGTCTCGGGGAAGGTCGAGCGCGAGCTCACCGTCGAGCTGCGGCCGTCGGACATGCAGGCGTCGGGGGTGAGCGTCGCGCAGGTCGTGCAGGCGCTGCAGCTCCAGAACCTCGCCGCGCCGGTCGGGCGTGTGACGGGCGATCTCGACGAGCGCTCGATCCGGCTCAAGGGACGGCTGGAGAACCCGCAGGAGTTCGGCCAGCTCGTGGTCGCCGAACGGAACGGCCAGGTGATTCGACTCGGTCAGATCGCCAACGTGCGCGACGGAACCGAGGAGCCGCGGACGCTAGCTCTCTACAACGATCGGGAAGCCGTCGGCATCGACGTCAAGAAGTCGAAGGGCTACAGCACGACCGAAGTCAGCGACAAGGTGCGCGCGCGCGTGGCGCAGCTCCAGCCGACGCTCGGCAAGGGCACGACGATGGAGTTGGTGAAGGACTCCGGCGTCCGCGTCGACCACGCCGTGAGGAACGTGGAAGAAGCGCTGCTCGAAGGCGCCTTCCTCACGGTGCTCGTCGTGTTCCTGTTCCTGAACTCGTGGCGCTCGACGGTAATCACCGGGCTCGCGCTGCCGGTGTCGGTCCTGGCGAGCTTCATCGCCGTGTGGGTGCTCGGGTTCAAGCTCGAGACGATGTCCCTGCTCGGTCTCTCGCTCGCGATCGGCATCCTGATCGACGACGCGATCGTCGTGCGCGAGAACATCGTGCGTCACGTGGAGATGGGGAAGGATCACTACACGGCCGCACGCGAGGGAACCGACGAGATCGGGCTGGCGGTGGCGGCGACGACCTTCTCGATCCTCGCGGTGTTCTTCCCGATCGGCTTCATGCCGGGCGTGGGCGGACAGTGGTTCAAGCCGTTCGCGCTGACGATCGCGTGCTCGGTGCTGGTGTCGCTGTTCGTGTCGTTCTCGCTCGATCCGATGCTCTCGGCCTACTGGCCCGATCCGCACCTGCCGGAGGACAAGAAGCCCTGGATCACGAAGAAGCTGGACCGGTTCAACCACTGGTTCAACCAGCAGGCGCAGAACTACCGGCACGTCATCGCGTGGGCGCTCGACCATCGTTCGGCGATGATCGCGCTGGCGCTGGGCAGCTTCTTCGCCTCGTTCACGCTCTTCACGGGCGGCCTCACGGGATTGCTCGGTGCGTTCGTCGGATTGGGCGTGCTGGTCTGGGCGCTCACCAACAAGAGACTGAGCCCGCTGCCAAAAATCGCGGCCGCGCTCGTCGGCGCGGTGCTGTTCTTCGCCATGCCGAAGGTGATCGCCGGCTCGGGGCTCGCGTGGCGCACCGTCGGCGTGGGCTTCTTCCCTGAAGACGACCGCGCGGAGCTGATCATCGCCGTCGAGACGCCGCCGGGCTCCAACATGGCGTACACCCGGCTCAAGGCGCAGGAGGCGGCGCGGATCACTCGCGCGCACAAGGAAGTGCAATACACCTACACCACGCTCGGCGGCGGAGCGAACGGCACGGTGGACGTCGGCAACATCTACGTGCGCATGGTCCCGAAGAGCGAACGGAAGATGAGCGCCGAGCAGTTCGCGTCCGAGCTGCGTCGCGAGATGAAGAATGTCGCCGGCGTGACGCTCGCCGTGTTCACGAGCGACTTCGGCGGCGGACAGAAGCAGCTCCAGTTCCAGCTCAAAGGGAACGATCTCGCCGCGATCAATCAGGCGGCTGACCAGGTGATGGAGGTCGTCCGCAACACGAAGGGCGCCGTCGACATCGGGCTCTCGACCAAGGGACAGAAGCCCGAGCTCGAGGTCGATCTCAACCGCGGCGTCGCCGGCACGCTCGGCGTCACCGTAGGGCAGGTCGCGCAGTCGTTGCGTCCCGCGTTCGCAGGCATCGAGGCGGGCGATTGGCAGGATCCGTCGGGAGAGATGCGCAAGGTGCAGGTCAGGCTTGTGCCCGAGTCGCGTCGCAACGCCGAGGATCTGGCTCGCCTTCCGCTCGTGGTGACCGGTCCGACCGGCGCGCCGAGCACGATGCCGCTCGGTCAGGTCGCGACGATCACGCAGGGGAAGGGGCCGGCGATCATCGACCACCTCGACCGTGATCTCGTCGTGTCGGTGCAGGCGAATACGTCCGGTCGCGCGACGGGCGACGTGACGAACGAGGTGAACGCCAAGCTCGCGAAGATGACCTTTCCGCCCGGTGTGTCACTGTCGCTGGGCGGCGACGCGCAGGCGCAGCAGGAAGTGTTCGGACAGATCTTCTTCGCGCTCGGCATCGCGGTGATGCTGATGTATCTGATCCTGGTGGTGCAGTTCGGGTCGTTCCTCGATCCGCTGGCGATCCTGATGTCGCTGCCGTTGTCGCTGATCGGCGTGCTGCTGGCGCTGGCGATCTCGGGGTTCACGGTGAACCTCATGTCGCTCATCGGCGTGATCCTTCTGATGGGGATCGTGGCGAAGAACGCGATCCTGCTGATCGACTTCGCGAAGTGGGCGCGTGAGAAGGACGGGAAGCCACTGCGCGAAGCGCTGATCGAGGCGGGCGCGATCCGTCTGCGTCCGATTCTGATGACGACGTTCGCGCTGATCGCGGGGATGATCCCGGTGGCGCTCGGGCGCGGCGAAGGCGCGCAGTTCCGCGCGCCGCTCGGGATGGCGATCATCGGCGGTGTGCTCACCAGCACGCTGCTGACGCTGCTCGTGATCCCGACCTTCTACGAGGTGATGGACGAGTGGCGGCACAAGCTGGCGGGGCGGTTCGGCTTCACGCCGCCGATGACGGCGGAGCATCCCGTCCCGCGCGGCGCGATCCCGGCGCTGGGCGACTGAGCGCGTGACAGGAACGGGAGGAGGACCGGGTTCGGACGACCCGCGCGCCGGACGGCGCGCGGCGTTGCGCAAGACGACGCTGCAGCTCGTGGCCGGTGTAGTGGCGCTCGATGCG
>DASXHF010000295.1:0-8971 GCA_036488775.1 Gemmatimonadaceae bacterium
GCCCGAGGAGGAGGACGAGGAGGAGGGTGAGCAGCAGCAGGAGGAGGCGACTCCCGAAACGGAGGCGGAGAAGGAGGAGAAGGGCGAGATCGACTGGGAGGAGATCCTGCTTGACGGCTTCGACGCCGGCGGCCGCCGCGAGGAGCACGAGGAGCGCGAGTATTACGAGCCGGTCACCGTCGACACCCGCGACCTCTCCGACCACCTGCGCGATCAGGTGTCGTTGCTCGACCTCTCACCACGCCAGATGTACCTTGCGGACGAGTTCATCGGCAACATCAACGAGGACGGCTATCTCGCCTGCGGCCTCGAGAAGATCGTCGAAGGGGTGAACGAGAGCGTCCAGAAGGTCGCTGAAGAGGCGGAGCGCGAGCTCACTGACATGCAGCTCTATAGCCTGCCCGAGGCCGAGGAGATGCTCGCCGTCATTCAGAGCCTCGACCCGCCGGGGGTAGGCGCGCGCGATCTCCGCGAGTGCCTGATGCTGCAGCTCCGCGAGGCCGGTCTCGAGCACTCGGTCCCGTTTCGCCTCGTGCGCGACTGCTTCGACGAGCTCATCGCGCACCGCTGGAGCGAGATCTCCAAGCGCTTCGGTATCAGCCCCGCCGACGTCCAGAAGGCCGCCGACGAGATCGCGAAGCTCGATCCCAAGCCCGGTCTCGTGTACAGCGACGCCAGCGACAACTACATCATCCCCGATCTCATCGTCGACAAGATCGACGGCAAGTACCACGTCTTCCTGAACGACGCCAACCTCCCGCGGCTCAAGCTCAGCAAGGCCTACCAGGAGATCGCACGCGACAAGAAAAAGTTCGACGGCGAGAACAAGGAGTTCATCTCGAACAAGCTCAACTCTGCCAATTGGATGATCCAGGCGATCGAGCAGCGCCGGCAGACGATGCTCAAGGTGATGAACTACATCGTCGAGCGGCAGCGCGAGTTCTTCGAGAAGGGCGTACAGTTCCTCAAGCCGCTCACGCTGCGCGAGGTCGCCGAAGTGATCAACATGCACGAGAGCACGGTGAGCCGCGTGACGAACGAGAAGTTCGTCCAGACGCCGCGCGGCGTGCTCCCGCTCAAGTTCTTCTTCTCCTCGGGCCTCTCCACGACGGCGGGCGAGGACGTCTCGGCGCGCGGCATCAAGGCGCAGATCCAGAAGCTGGTCGCCGACGAGAATCCGAAGCATCCGCTCACCGACCAGGCGATCGTCAACATCCTCAAGGAGACCGGCGTGCAGATCGCCCGCCGCACCGTCGCGAAGTACCGCGACCAGCTCGGAGTGCTGTCAGCCCGGATGCGGAAGCGGGTCTGATGGTGTCCGAGAGTCTCCGCCCCACCTCCTCCTTCGCCGCTCCAACGCGCGGCGGCCCAGCCGACGTCTCCGTGCTCGTCCCGGCGAAGGACGAAGCCGAGAGCCTGCCGCTGTTCATGGAGCTTGCGGCGGAAGCATTCGCGATGAACCCCGACGTCCGCTTCGAGGTCGTCGTGGTCGACGACGGCTCCGTGGACGACACCTGGAACGTGCTGCAGCGCCTGCGCGGGCAGTATCCATTTCTCCGGACCGTGCGCCACCGCTCGCGGCGCGGGATCGCCGACGCGCTCCGCACCGGTTATCTGAGCTCCGTGGGACGCGTGCTGGTCTTCTACCCCGCCGACCTGCAGTTCAAGCCGGAGGACATCCCACGTCTCGTGCGGCCGATCCTCGACGACACGGCCGACATGGTGACCGGGTTCAAGGAAGGCAAGTACGAGAAGGCGTTCGTCTCGTCGATCTACAATGGGTTGAGCCGCATGCTCTTTCACGTGCCGGTGAAGGATCTCAACTCCGTGAAGGCGTATCGCCGTGAGATCATGGACGTGCTGCCGGTGCGTCCCGATTGGCATCGGTACATGATCGTCATCGCAGCGTCGCAGGGATTCAGCGTGACGGAGATTCCCATCCCGCTCTACCCGCGACATGCTGGCCGATCGAAGTTCGGCATCTCGCGGATCCCGATCGGCGTGCTCGACATGCTCTCGGTGTGGTTCGAGCTGCGCTTCGGCAAGAAGCCGCTGCTCCTGTTCGGGATGCTCGGTGCCGGCCTGTTCGCGGTTGGTCTGCTGGCAGGCCTCGCCGCCCTCGTCGTGCTCGTCATGACCGGGATCGGACTCCGGTCGGTCTGGACGGTGATTCAGACCTGCCTCATCCTGGGCAGCGTGCTGTTCGCCACGGGACTTCTCGGCGAACAGATCGCCGGCCAGCGCGCCGAGGTGCGCGAGCTGCGGCGCCAACTCGACGAGGTGCGCGCCACGCGCCAGTCCGACGCGTAGCCGATGCGCGTCCTTTTTCTCACGCACTCGTTCCCGCGCCACGACGGGGACGTCGCCGGTTCGTTTCTGCTCCGCCTCGCCGTCGCGTTGGAGCGCGAGGGCGTGTCGGTGCAGGCGCTCGCTCCCGCGGCGGCCGGCCTGGCCGACCATGCGTCGATCGAGGGGATCGACGTCGAACGCTTTCGCTATGCCCCGCGCGCCCTCGAGACCCTCGCCTACGTTGGCGACATGCCGGAGCAGGTGGCGCGATCGATGGGCGCTCGCTTCGCCCTACTGGGAATGTTCGCCGGCGAGCTGCGATCCGTCGTGCGCGCGACGCGCGCGGCCAAGCCCGACGTCATCCATGCGCACTGGTGGTTTCCGAGCGGCATCGTCGCCACGCTCGCACGCCGGTTCACGGGGGTGCCGGTCGTGACGACGATGCACGGCACCGACGTCCGCATCGCGCGCCGCGCGCCGCCGGCGCGTCCCATTCTCGGCCGCGTCATGCGGCGATCAGCCGCGGTCACCGCGGTATCGGAGTGGCTCGCCGACGAGGCGCACACATTGACCGGCGCGCCGCGTCCCATCGTCGCGCCGATGCCGGTGGCGATTCATCTTTTCTCACCCGGCCAGGGGCGGCTCACCAAAGAGCGGCTGCTGTTCGTCGGCCGTCTGACCCAGCAGAAGGGGCTGGACATGCTGCTGCGCGCGCTCGCCCTCGCGTCGGCACCGATCGGCCTCGACGTCGTCGGCGATGGGCCCGAGCGCGCCGCACTCATGACCCTGGCCGAGACGCTCGGCATCGCCTCGCGTGTGCGATGGCACGGCTCGAAACCAGTCGAGGCACTGCCGGCGTTCTACCGTTCGGCGGTGGCGCTCGTCGTCACGTCGATGGAGGAAGGACTGGGACTCGTCGCCGTGGAAGCGCTGTTGTGTGAGACTCCCGTGGTGGCGTTTGCCTCCGGCGGCTTGACCGACGTCGTGGAGCACGGCGTGACCGGACTTCTCGTCGAGCGACGGGATCCGCGGGCGCTCGCCTCGGCGATCGGTGCGTTGCTCGATCTTCCCGATCGCGGCGCGTCGCTCGGTCATGCCGGCCGCACGCGGGGGCTGTCGAAGTTCTCGCCCGAGGTGGTCGCGCGCCGGTATCGCGATATCTACGAGTCCGCGCGTGCTGGCTCGGGTCGATAGGTCGTACTACCGGCTCGCAGGGTGGGCGCTCGCCGCGCTCGTCGTCGCGTTCGTCGGACGTCGTCTCGTCCACGACCTGCAGGAGCTGGCGACGCAGCCCGCTCCGGCGAACTTGCGGTGGAGCTGGATCACGCTGTCGGGCGTCCTGTTCCTCACCGCGCACGCCGTGCTCGTGCAGACCTGGCGCACCGTGCTGTCGACGTGGGACGCGCGCCTGCCGTTCTGGAGCGCCGCGCGCATCTGGAGCGTGTCGAATCTCGGCCGCTATCTCCCGGGGAAGATCTGGCAGATCGGCGCCATGGGTGCGATGGCGCGTGAGGTCGGGGTCTCTCCGATCGCGGCGTCGGGGTCCGCGGTGCTCGGCACGCTGGTGAATGTGCTCGCGGGTTTCGTCGTCGCGATGATCGGCGGCCGCGCCCTGCTCGAGCGTTCATCCCAGGGGCGGAGCACGATCGCGCTGCTCATCGTGGCGCTCGCGTTTGCGGTGCTCGCCGCCGCGCCGCTGGTCGTGCCCCGCATTGCACTGTTCATCGGTCGGATGAGCGGCAGGTCGATGCATGCGACGCTTCCGCCGAGGGCCGTGCTCTATGCCCTCGTCGGCAACGTGGTCGCGTGGCTGTTGTACGGGGCGGCGTTCGAGCTGTTTACCGGCGGTCTCCTGGGGCGCGTGGCTGGCGGGTACGGCGAGTATCTCGCAGCTTACACCATCTCGTACCTTCTCGGTTATCTTGCGCTCTTCGCGCCGGCCGGCATCGGCGTGCGCGAAGGAGCAATGATGACCGTTCTCACGTTCGCGAGTCTCGCGACGCGACCGGAGGCAGCGCTCGTCGCGTTGACGTCGCGCGTGTGGCTGACGCTGCTCGAAGTCGTACCTGGTTTTCTGTTCTGGGCGCTCGCCGCCGCGCGACGCCGATCGCCGACCCACGATCCCTCGGATGCCACGACCTGAGACCTCTCCAGCGGCAGTAGCATCGACCGATTCGGCGCCGCGACTGGCGTCTCTGTGGGCGGCGCTCGCATACGCGATCGCCGCGCTCGCGCTGGCGTATCCGGCGTTGTCCGGACAATTCCTGGTCAATCCACGCAGCGACCAGTACATCGCCGGCTTCGCCTACCGCGACTTTGCGGCGCAGGCACTGCGCGCGGGGCAGGGCATTCCCCAGTGGAATCCATATCTGTTCGGCGGGTTGCCGTACGTCGCCGCCATGCACGGCGACATCTTCTATCCGACGGCGCTCCTCCGGATGATCCTGCCGACGGACGTCGCGATGACGTGGGGGTTCATTCTCCATCTCTTCGCCGCCGGCCTGTTCACCTACGGATTCCTCCGCGCATGGGGGCTCGGCTTCTATCCGTCGCTGATCGGCGGTCTGGCGTACATGCTCGGCGGGCCGATCGCGTCATACGCGTCGCCCGGTCACGATGGAAAGCTGTTCGTCAGCGCGCTGCTGCCGCTCGGGCTCTGGCTGCTGATCCGCGGCATCCGTGACGGACGATTGTGGGCGTGGGGCGCCTTTGCGATCACGGTGGGTCTCGCCGTCCTCAGCCCGCACCCGCAGCTGCTGCAGTATTTCCTGCTGACGTGCGGCGCGTTCGCCCTCTTTCTCGCACTCGGCGCCGACGAGTCCGGCCGGCGGCTTGATCGACGCGCTGCCGTGCGCCGTCTCGCGTTCGCGCTCGGTGCGGTGCTCATCGGCATGGCGATCGGCGCCATCCAGTACGCGCCCGTGCGTGAGTACGTCGGATGGTCACCGCGCGCCGCCGGTTTTGGTTACGAGACCGCGACGAGCTTCTCGTTCCCACCGATCGAGCTGTTCAACACGTACCTGCCGCAGTTCACGGGGATCCTCGACCGATATTGGGGGCCGAACGGCATTCACCTCCATAGTGAATATCTGGGCGGGGTCGTCCTGATGCTCGCGACTGCCGCCTTCGGCGGGGACCAGCGGCGCCGGTTCCGGCGCTTCTGGCTCGGCGTCGGCATCATCGCCTTTCTGTGGATGCTCGGCGGCTACACGCCGTTCTTCCAGCTGATCTACGTGCTCGTGCCCGGCACCAAGTTCTTCCGGGCGCCGAGCACGATGGTGTTCGTGTTCTCGTTCGCGGTCGCGGTGTTCGCGGCCCTCGGCACCGAGCGGATTCTCGCGAGGCAGGTGACGCGGCGCTTCGTGTTCGGCTGGCTCGCCTTCGGCGGCGTCCTGGCGTTGCTCGCGTCGGGCGGCGTCGTGTCGTCGTTCGCCGAGAGCGCCGCGCGCATGTCGGGAACGTCGTTGGCGGCGCGGCGGGGGATCGATCCGCAGTATGCGCCACAGGTGGCCGAGCAGTTCGCGTCGCGCGCCAACGCCAATGCCGGCGACGTCGTGCTGGGTGCGTGGCGAAGCTTTTTGTTCGTCGCGCTCGCAGCCGGTTTGCTGCTGGCGTACCTGCGCGGCGCCATCCAGGCGCGCGTGGCGGCGATTGCGCTCGCGGTCATCGTCGGGGTCGACCTGTGGAGCGTCGAGCGGCAGTACTGGCTGTTTTCTCCGCCGGCCAGAGCGCTCTTCGCGACGGACCCGGCGATCGAGGCATTGAAACGACAACCTCAGCCCGGCCGAGTGCTCGTGCGCGCGCTGAGCGACACGGGGCTGGCCTATCCGGACCCGTACTTCGGCACGGACAAGTTCGGCATGGGTACGGGGCTCATGATACACGGTATCCGTTCGCTCACCGGCTACCAGGGCAACGAGCTCGGGCGGTACCAGACGCTTCAGGACATGCCGTTACCCAGTGGCGCCCCGGCCCCTATGTCGCCGACCTTCTGGCGCCACGAGAACGCGCAATTCCTCTACACGAACGTGGCGCTGGGCGACACCGCCTTGAAGCTCCTCGTCGGGCCGGTGAAGAACTCGGCCGGGTCGACCGTCTATCTCTATCGGCTGCCGGGCGAGAACCCGTACGCGTGGCTCGCGCCGACGATCACCAAGGCAAGCGACGCCGACGCCGAAGCCGCGATGCTGGATCCGCGCTTCGACCCGAGCCGCGTCGCCGTGTTCGACACGTCAGCGGCCGTTGCCGCCGCGCACCCCGCCGGGCTACCAGCGCCGTTGCCCATCACGGCGACGACGACCGGCTACGCGCCCGGCCGAGCCCACGTGCAGCTGAGTGCGCCGGCGCCGGCGGGCTCGGCGTTGATCGTCTCAGAGAACTACTTCCCCGGCTGGCACGCTGCGGTGGACCGTAAGCCGACGCCCGCGTACCGCGCCGACTACAACCTGATCGGCGTCCCGCTCCCGGCTGGGGCACGCGCGATCGACCTGTCGTTCCAGGACCCCGCCCTGTCACTGGGGAAGGGGATCACCATCGTCGCCTTCGCCCTCGCCCTTCTGGCGCTGGCGGCCGGCCTTGTCGGCGACCGGAGAGCGCGTCGTGTCTGAGCTTGGGGAATCGAGGGGTGGGGGGCGTGCGCTCGTGATCGTACCCACCTACAACGAGCGCGAGAACATTCGGCGGCTCGTCGAGACCGTGCTGCTCCAGGACTCGCGCATCGACATCCTCGTCGTCGACGACGGATCGCCTGACGGCACGGGCGACCTGGTGGAGCAGATCGCGGCGTCCAATCCACGGGTCAGCGCACTTCACCGGCCGCGCAAGCTGGGGTTGGGGACGGCGTACATTGCGGGCTTCCGGTGGGCGCTCGAGCGCGACTACGCGTTCGTGCTCGAGATGGACGCTGACTTCTCGCACGACCCGGCGCACCTGCCGCAGTTTCTCGCCGCGGCCGAGGACGCCGACCTGGTGCTCGGCTCCCGCTACCAGCAGGGGCGGGTGACGGTCGTGAACTGGCCGATCAACCGATTGATCCTCAGCTATTGCGCGAACGTCTACGCCCGCCGCGTAACTGGTCTCCCCGTGTGGGATGCGACGGGCGGGTTCAAGTGCTTTCGCAGGTCCGTGCTGGCGTCGATCGACTTCGATCACGTCAAGTCGAACGGCTACGCCTTCCAGATCGAGATGAGCTTCCGCGCCTGGCGGAGGCACTGCCGGATCGTGGAGATTCCGATCGTGTTCGTGGACCGGACCGAAGGGACGAGCAAGATGTCGAAGAGCATCGTCCGAGAGGCCGTGTGGATGGTGTGGCGGTTGCGCTGGTGGGCGATGCGCGGCGTGGTCTGAACGGCGGGAGAGCGATGCTGGCGAGCGGGCGGCCTTTCTACAAGATGAGCGGGTCGGGGAACGACTTCATCATGGTCGACGCCATGCGGGAGCCCCCTGGCGCACTTGCCGATCCCGTGGCCGTGCAGGCGCTGTGCGCCCGAGCCACCGGCATCGGCGCCGATGGAATCGTCTTTCTCGAGCCCTCGCGCGTCGCCGATTACCGCATGACGTACCTGAACAGCGACGGATCGCGCGCCGACCTGTGCGGGAATGCCTCCCTGTGCTCGGCCCGACTCGCGTCGGAGCTCGGGGTGGTGCGCGCAAAGGAGTTCAGGGTCGAGACCGACGCCGGCGTGCTGGGTGCGCGGCTGGGCGAAGCAGGGCCTGAAGTCGATCTCCAACCGGTGACCGACATCCGGCCAAAGCTGCCATTCCGGCTGGCATCGGGCGAGCGGTGGATTGGTTTCGCTCTGGCTGGCGTGCCGCATCTGGTGGTCCGGGTGGACGATGTGAGCTCGGTCGATGTCGTCGGTCGAGGTCGTCCGCTTCGCCACGATCCGTCGCTCGCCCGAGGCGCCAACGTGAACTTCGTCGCCCCAGCCCAAGGGGGCGGTTGGCGGATGCGAACCTACGAGCGCGGCGTCGAGGGCGAGACGCTCGCGTGCGGCACCGGCTCCGTGGCGACGGCGATTCTCTTGGCCGAGTCGGGCGAGGCAAAGGAGCGCGTGTCTCTGACCACGCGGTCGGGTCGAGTGCTCACCGTGCGGCTCGAGCGCGATGGCGGCGGCTGGCGTCCATCGCTGTCCGGCGAAGCTCGACTGGTGTTCGAAGGGCGGTTCGGGGAGATCTAGCTGTCGCGATCGCTCGGCATTTCCAGTTGGACGCGACAGCGATGGCGACAGTGGACCCGGAGCATGCGCCAGACAGTTCGCGGCAGAGTCCGCCACAGATCGCCAACTCACGAGCTGGGTGAGGGGAGGTCATCTAAACGTCGTTCCAGCCGATGGTTGGCTGAGGATGTGGCCAACAGCGGAAAGCAGTTCTCCACATTTCTCCACCTGGGTTAGTTGACATAATACATCTTATACGAACTTATGATCGATCGTTGAGTCCGCCAATGGCGCCGATGTGGCGGCTTCGAAGTGGCCCTTGGCCGCGGCGAGATCCCTTCCGCCAGATGACCCCGGTCTCTCGTCGCTCGCCTCGTCGGATTGGCGGCGGGCACCTCCACTCGCGCCGCTGCAGCTGACCACAGCGAGCGCACAGTCGACAGTTCGAGCTCTCAGTCGACAGCTGACGGGCCTAGCCGACCGACCCGTTGGGGTTCCATCGACAAAAAAATGGGCGGGCATCT
>DASXHF010000300.1:0-8906 GCA_036488775.1 Gemmatimonadaceae bacterium
TACTCGCTTGGCGCGGCGAAGCACAGCACCGACGGCACGCAGCTGTTCAACAGCGGCTACTCGAACGGCGTCGGGAGCGGGATGGTCGGCGTGGCGCGCGGGCCGCTCGACGCCAGGATATCGCTGCGATACAGCGACGCCGTACTTCACTTTCCCACCGACGGAAGCGGTCAGGTCGTCGACAGCAACGCCGTCGACCGGCGCGATCGGTTGGCGGTCGGGCTCGACGCAGGGGGACGCGTGCTTCCCGGTGCGGAGCTACGCCTCATCTTCAACTCCTACGACACCCACGGCGTCGTGGACAATCAACCCAACGGTCCGCCGGCCGTTGGTCGATACTACTACACGACGGCGGATCGCACGCGCCGCCGGAGCGGCGAGCTGCGCGCGGCGATCGATCTGCCGGCATCGGCGCGTCTCACCGTCGGCGCGCAGGTGGAGCGGCAGTGGCAGGCGAGCGCCACGCAGAGCAACTTCGGCGACAACGCGTTCACGGCCACGCGCCGCACGACGGGGACGTACGCACAGCTGCTCTTCACGCCCGCCGACCAGCACACGATCACGCTCGGCGGCCGCTATGAGCACAACGAGCAGTTCGGCAACTTCGTGACCTGGCGTTCCGCCGGCAGCTTCCGCGTCGCGGAGGCCACGCGGATCCGCGCGAGCGTCGGGACCGCGTTCCGCGAACCGACGTTTCTCGAGAACTTCGGCGGTGCGTACGTGATCGGTAATCCGCAGCTCTCGCCGGAGCACGCCCTGAGCGCGGACCTCGGTGTCGAGCACGACGTCGCCGACTGGATGACCCTCGGCGCGACGTATTTCGCCAGCTCGTTCCGTGACCTGATCGACTACAAGTATTCGGCGACCGAGCCAAACTATTTCAACCTGGCTCGCACACGCACCGGCGGCGCCGAGCTCGAAGCGCGGGTGCATGCGCCGTCGGGCTTCTATGGCGATGCGGCGTTCACGTACCTGCAGACGCGCGTCGTCGATCCCGGAACGAGCACCGCCTCCACCGCGCTGTTCGCACCCGGCGGCCATCTCCTGCGCCGGCCGATGCACACGCTGGACGCCGGGGCCGGCTACCGGATGGGACGCGGCGACTTCACGGTGCGCGCCTTGCGCGTCGGAACGCGCGAGGACAATTATTTCGCCCCGGACTTCAGCACCCAGCACGTGACCTTGCCGGCGTACACCCGGATCGATCTGTCGGGCGAGATCGTGCTCGCCGGGATGGCGGCTGGCCCGGGCCGGCCGACGGCGTCGGCGACCTGGCGGGTGGAGAACGCCTTCGATGCGCTCTATACCGACGTCGCGGGGTTCAACTACGACTTCAGCCGGACCGACGAGGCCTCGCTGCGCCAGACGGGCTATCGCGCGCCCGGCCGGCGGGCGCTCGTCGGGCTACGTTTGAGCTACTGACGGACCAGCGAAGAGAAGCGGGCGCTTGGCGGGGTGCCGCGGCACCCCGCCGGGCGCACTGCTAGCTTTCACGCATGGCGCTGCTCGCCACCGAGGCGATTGTCCTTCACGCGTTCGACTACCTGGAATCGTCGCGCATCTTCCGGCTCGTGACCCGCGACGGCGGTGTGCGGAGCGCGCTCGCGAAGGGTGCCCGCCGGTCGTCCCGCCGCTACGGCAGCGCGATGGACCTGTTCGCGCAGGGAAGCGCGCAACTCTACGCGAAGCCTGGTCGCGATCTCGACACGCTCAGCGGCTTTGACGTCGTGCTCGCCCGCCCGATGCTCGGCTCCGATCTCGGCCGGTTCACGGGCGCATCGGCGATTGCGGAGCTGACGCTGCGCTTTGGCCGGGACGCCGCCGACAGCGGCCTGTTCGACGCCGTAGCCGAGGCGCTCGACGCGATCGCGGGCGCGCCGCACGAGGCCGCGCTGACCGCGACCCTCGCCGGCGCATGGCGCATCGTCGCGGAGCTGGGCTTCGCGCCGACGATCGACGTCTGCGCCGAGTGTCACGCGACATTGGACGAAGGCGCGACGGTGATGTTCAGTCATCGCGCCGGCGGCGCGCTGTGCGCTCGATGCGGGCGACTCGCGCCCGCCGGTCGAGTGCTCCCGCCGCCGGCGCGGATGGCGCTGCAGCGGTGGATCCGCGGCGACCCGGGAGAGCCGGTGGACGACGCGTCCGCGCGCGCCCATCAGCGACTGCTGCGCGAGTTCCTGGCCGAACATCTCACCGACGGCCGGCCGCTCCGCGCCCTCACGCTCTGGGAGGAGCAGCGCTGGTGACCGCCCGATGATCCTCGGCACCGCGGGCCACATCGACCACGGCAAGACGGCACTCGTGCGCGCGCTCACCGGCGTCGACACCGACCGGCTGCCGGAAGAGAAGCGGCGCGGCATCACGATCGATTTGGGCTTCGCTCCGCTGCAGCTCGACGGCGTCGGCACCCTCGGCATCGTCGACGTGCCGGGACACGAGGCATTCGTGCGCACCATGGTCGCCGGTGCCACCGGGATCGATCTCGCGTTGATCGTGGTGGCAGCGGACGAAGGGGTGATGCCGCAGACGCGCGAGCACCTCGCGATCCTCGCGCTGCTCGGTGTGAACTCGGGGGTGGTCGCGCTCACCAAGCGCGACCTGGTCGACGACGAATGGCTCGCGCTCGCCGAAGAGGACGTGCGCGCCACGCTGACCGACGGCCCGTTCGCGACGGTGCCGATCGTGCCGGTGTCGTCGACCACGGGCGAGGGGCTCGACGCGTTGCGCGCCGCGCTGGCGACGGCGGCACGCGGCATACCGTCCCGCGCGGACGGCGACCTCTTTCGTCTGCCGGTCGACCGTGCGTTCACGGTGAAGGGGACGGGCACCGTGGTGACGGGAACCGTATGGTCCGGTAGTCTGACCCGCGACGCGACGCTCCGGTTGTACCCGGGTGGCGACGCGGTGCGCGTGCGTGGTCTGCAGGCGCACGGACGCGCGGTCGACGCGGTACACGCGGGCGACCGCGCGGCGATCGCGCTCGCCGGGGTCGATCTCGAGCGCGTGGGGCGCGGGGCGATGCTCGTGCAAGGCGAGGCGTGGCGGCCGACTCGCGTGCTGCGCGCCGACGTCGCCCTGCTCGACGATGCGCCCCGCGCGCTCGGACCGCGAACGCGCGTCCGTCTGCACCTCGGCACGAGCGACGTGTCGGCGCGGCTGGTAATCGGCCCGGGGCCGCTCGCGGCGGGTGAACACCGCTCGGCTCGCGTGGTGCTCGACGAGCCGGTCGTCGCTCGCGCGGGCGATCGGTTCGTGTTGCGCTCCGCGTCGCCGGCGGCCACGCTGGGGGGTGGTGTCGTCGTCGATCCGATGGCGCCGCCGCGTGCGCGGCCGTGGCCCGACGGTCCGCGCACGTCGCGTGCGCTGCTCGAGCGCGCGCTCGACGAGGCGGGCAGTTCTGGAGTGCGCATCGCGGAGCTGCCGGTGCGACTTGGCGCCAGTCCCGCGGCTTCGGCGGAGATCCTGCGAACGGTGGACGCGTGGACCGTCGGCGGGCATCTGCTCGCCCGTCCGGCGCGCGCGAAGCTCGCCCTCGACGCACTCGCGACGCTCGACCACTATCACCTGAGCCAGCCGCTCGATCCGGGCGCGCCGCTTCAATGGCTGCGTTCGCAGCTCGGCGCCGCGGACGACATCGCCGCCGCGGTACTGGCCGAGCTGGCCGCCGCCGGTGAGATCGACGTGGACCAGGGTGTCGTGAGGCGCGCCGGGTTCGCGCCGCGTCTCAGCGACGGCCAACGTCGGCTCGCCGACTCGCTCCTGGAGATGCTCTCTCGCGCCGGCGCCGAGCCACCGACGCTCGATGAGCTCGGCCCGCTCGTGGGAGCGCGCGGCGACGACCTCGCCGGGGTCGCACGGCTGCTGGCGCGCGAAGGAGCGGTGGTCGCGGTCGAGCCCGCACGGTACTACGCGGCCGCAGCGGTCGATCGGCTCGTGTCGCTGCTCCGCGCCGGAATGGGCGACGGGGCAGACTACGGGCCCGCTGATCTCCGTGAGCTGCTCGGCGTGTCTCGGAAGTTTCTCATTCCGTTTCTCGAGTATTGTGATAGGACCGGTGTGACGATTCGAGATGCTGCGGGGAGGCGAAGAGGGGCGGCGAGGTAGGACGAATGACGGGCTACTGCCGGTTTTCGTTGGACATCGGACCGGTTCGATCGTCGTTGCAGTTCCTCACGACTGAAGAACTTTGCTTGATCTAACAGGGACTCGGCCGTAGCTTCGCGCCGGGTTTGTCTTTCTTCACCGTTTCAGGAGCACCACCAGGATCCTGTTTCGTCAGCCGGAGCTTACATGCAACACCGATGGGCAGCTCTTGCGCTCGTGCTCGCCCTAGCCGCGATCACGCCCCGGTTGGCATTGGGGCAGGACTCGGCGCCTCGTGGTCGAAAGCTCGGGACGCTCGGGCAGAACTACCCGAACCCCTTCAGGCCGGAAACCTTCATCCCGTTCAGCGTCGACGACTGCGGCACGCCGAGCCGGCAGCGGGTCGTCTCGTTGCGCGTGTACAACGTGCTGGCCCAGCTCGTGGCGACCCCGCTCCTTCAGGGTGCCGACCGGCCCGTCGCCAACATGCGGTTGAGCTGCGGTGACTACGTCGGCTATTGGGACGGGACCGTCCTCAGGACCCATCGGCAGGCGGCGGCCGGCGTGTACCTGTACGAGCTCGTCATCGACGGGCAAAAGTCGTCGCGCAAGATGTTCGTGGCGAAGTAGCGACGCTGCCGCCGATCCGGCCGGTGCGTCAGGGCGCGCCCGGCACGGGGATTTTCCCGATATCCGCCGCCTCGGCAGTGCGCCATCTTGATCATGCGCCGATCAGGCGGCATCGCCTGCCGGGCCGGCTGACTCGGCTCAGCACAATCGTTGCTCGTATGCGTAGGGCTTTCGAATCATCCCAACCATACTGACGTCCATGATCAATCCCGACCGCCTCACCGTGAAGTCGGCCGAAGCGCTGAATGCCGCGCTCGAAGCCGCCCGACAGAACGGCAACCCTCAGGTCTACGACACCCATCTCCTGCTGGCGCTGCTCGACCAGGACGAGAGCATCGTCGTCCCGGTCCTGCAGAAGGTCGGGGTGAACGTGACGGCGCTCCGCGAGACGCTCGAGCGCGAGGTGGCCCGCTACCCGAAGCAGAGCGACGCCCAACCGACGCTCGCGCGCGAGCTCAACGCGGTGCTCGACCAGGCGGAGAAGGAGGCCAAGGCGCTCGGCGACGCCTTCGTGAGCACCGAGCACATGCTGCTCGCGCTCGCCAACACCCGCGGCGCCGAGACGCGTCCCCTTCTCGAGGCCGCCGGGGCGAGCTACCGGTCGCTGCTGGAGGCGCTCGAGGCGGTGCGCGGGTCGCATCGCGTCACCGACCAGACGCCGGAGAACCAGTACCAGGCCCTTCAGCGCTACACCCGCGATCTCACCGACGACGCGCGCAAGGGAAAGCTCGACCCGGTGATCGGCCGCGACGAGGAGATCCGGCGCGTCATCCAGGTGCTCTCGCGTCGCACGAAGAACAATCCCGTGCTCATCGGCGAGCCCGGGGTCGGCAAGACGGCGATCGTCGAAGGGCTCGCGCAGCGCATCGTCAACGGCGACGTCCCGGAAGGGCTCAAGAACAAGCGTCTGCTCGCGCTCGACCTGGGCTCGTTGATCGCCGGCGCCAAGTTCCGCGGCGAGTTCGAGGAGCGGCTCAAGGCGGTGCTCAAGGAGCTGACCGAGGGAGGAGGGCAGTTCATCACCTTCATCGACGAGCTGCACACGCTGGTCGGCGCGGGGAAGGCGGAAGGCTCGATGGATGCCGGCAACATGCTCAAGCCGATGCTCGCGCGGGGGGAGCTGCGCGTCGTCGGCGCGACCACACTCGACGAGTATCGCAAACACGTCGAGAAGGACGCCGCGCTGGAGCGGCGCTTCCAGCCCGTCTACGTCGGCGAGCCGACCGTCGAGAGCACGATCGCGATTCTGCGGGGGTTGAAGGAGCGGTACGAAGCGCACCATGGCGTGCGCATCACCGACGGCGCGGTGATCGCGGCGGCGACGCTGTCGCACCGCTACATCGGCGACCGGTTCCTTCCGGACAAGGCCATCGATCTGTTGGACGAAGCCGCGAGCCGTCTGCGGATCGAGATCGATTCGCTGCCGCAGGAGATCGACGAGGTCGAGCGTCGCGTCATGCAGCTCGAGATCGAGCGGACCGCGTTGCAGAAGGAGAAGGATCCCGCGTCGGTCGAGCGCCGCAACAACATCGAGCGCGAGCTCGCCGAGCTGAAGGAGAAGTCCTCGGCGATGAAGGCGCAGTGGCAGAAAGAGAAGGAGATGCTGAGCGCCGTCGGCAAGATCAAGCAGCAGATCGATCAGGCGCGCATCGAGGCGGAGCAGGCGGCCCGCGCGGGCGATCTCGCCAAGGCGGCGGAGATCAGCTACGGTCGCATCCCGCAGCTCGAGCAGCAGATGCGCGAGGCTGAGGCGCGCCTCGCGTCGGCGGGCGACCGCCCGAAGTATCTCAAGGAGGAAGTCGGCGCCGAGGACATCGCCGAGATCGTCGCGCGGTGGACGGGGATTCCCGTGTCGCGGATGATGGAAGGCGAGCGTGAGCGGCTGACGAAGCTCGATCAGGAGCTCGCGAAGCGCGTCGTCGGGCAGGAGGAGGCGGTGGTCGCCGTCGCGAACGCCGTGCGGCGCTCGCGTGCCGGCCTGCAGGATCCCAACCGTCCCATCGGGTCGTTCATCTTCCTCGGGCCGACCGGTGTCGGCAAGACGGAGACGGCGAGGGCGCTCGCCGAGTTCCTGTTCGACGACGAGCACGCGATGGTGCGCATCGACATGTCGGAGTACATGGAGAAGCACGCCGTCGCGCGGCTGATCGGCGCGCCGCCGGGCTACGTTGGCTACGAGGAGGGCGGACAGTTGACGGAGGCCGTGCGCCGCCGCCCATACTCCGTGATCCTGTTCGACGAGATCGAGAAGGCGCATCCGGACGTGTTCAACATCCTGCTGCAGATCCTCGACGACGGACGTCTGACCGACTCGCAGGGTCGGACGGTGGACTTCCGCAACACCGTCATCATCATGACGTCGAACATCGGCAGCCACTTCATCCTCGAGCATGCCGGCGGGGATTGGGCGCTGGTGGAGACGCAGGTGACGCAGACGCTGCGGTCGCACTTCAAGCCCGAGTTTCTCAACCGCGTCGACGACATCATCATCTTCCGTCCGCTCAGCCAGAAGGACATCGAGCACATCGTGGACCTGCAGCTGCGGCAGTTCGACCGGCTCCTCGCCGACCGCAAGATCACGCTAGAGGTGACGCCGGAAGCGAAGCGGCTGCTCGCCGAGGAGGGGTACGATCCGGCGTTCGGCGCGCGGCCGTTGAAGCGCGCGGTGCAGCGCCTGATCCAGAATCCGCTCGCGCTGCTGCTGCTCGAGGGGCGGTTCCAGGAAGGCGATCGCGTGGTCGCGACGGTCGGGCCGGGCGGGACGCTGACATTCGAGAAGGGCGGGCTCCACGCGACGGCGGGGGTGTGAGCGCCGGACTCGGTTCGTCTTCCGATCCCCGCGCCGCCGATTGATCTTCAGGTCGTGACCCGGATCGGAAGCTCTGCAGATCGCGCGTGGATCCAGCTTGCCCTCGACGCCGCGCGCGAAGCGGCGCGTGGCGGGGACGTCCCCGTTGGCGCGGTGGTCGTGCGGGACGGCGCCGCGATCGCCCAGGCATCGAACCGGACGGTGCGCGATCAGGATCCGACCGCGCACGCCGAGGTGCTCGCGCTGCGCGCGGCGAGCGCGGCGCTCGGGAGCTGGCGGCTCGCCCGATGCACCTTGTACGTCACGCTCGAGCCGTGCGCCATGTGCGCGGGGGCGATCGTGTTGTCGCGCGTCGATCGCGTCGTGTTCGGCGCGTGGGACGACAAGGCCGGCATGGGGGGGTCGGTCGGCGATCTACTGCGTCATCCGCGGCTCAATCATCGGCCCGAGGTGCTGGCCGGCGTCGGCGAGGCCGAGAGCCGCGAGCTGCTGCGTGAGTTCTTCGCGGCGCGGCGCGGATTCGTTGACACCCCCGACGCCGCCGGGTAAATTTTCAGGCTGTTCCTGGACAGGTGGCTGAGTGGTTGAAAGCACCGGTCTCGAAAACCGGCGTACCCGCAAGGGTATCGTGAGTTCGAATCTCACCCTGTCCGTTCGGCGTGCTGCGTCGATTGGAATCGAGTAGGGCGTTGGAGCGCGCTGGCTCGGCGGATCGCGCCGTCAGCGCGCTTGGCGTCTTGGCGTATCGTACGGAAGGACGGGTGGCCGAGTGGTTTAAGGCGCACGCCTGGAAAGTGTGTGTACGTGAAAGCGTACCGTGGGTTCGAATCCCACCCCGTCCGTGATTAACTGCAAGCCCCGTTGAGCGTTGTGCGCTTGGCGGGGTTTTGTGCGTTCAGCGCCGCTGACGACTGGTACCCGTTCCTGGTACCGGTTGCGCTCCGACCTGGTCGGCGAAGACCTCTCGCTGCGCGTCTTCATCAGCGCGGAAATAGACCTTCATCAGCGTTGCTGCGGACTTCCAACCCCCCAGATCCTGTAGATCACGTAGCGTGGCTCGGCGGTACCTATTCGCGAACGCCCGTCGCAGCGAATGCGAACCGTACCGCTCACCGGTAGGCAGCTCGGCGGCCTTCGCGAGTCGTTGCCACAGGCGCTGCACGGTGCCCGAGCCGATCATCGAGGTACACGCTCGCCGGCCTGGTCGCGAGATCCAGCAGCCCGGTCGGAATGAGCGGCGGCGGCTCATGGGGTGCCAGTGAAAGAGCGACTGTCATGGGGTGTCGGTGTGCCCTGCTCCTGAGAATTGCCATTCTCGGAAGCTAGGATGCGCGCACAGTAGGTCTGTCACGACCATCGGGCAAGGAGTCCGGGCGCTGGG
>DASXHF010000327.1:0-2628 GCA_036488775.1 Gemmatimonadaceae bacterium
CGATTCGGTCGACGCGTTGGAGGCGGCGGCGCGCGACGGTCGTCTCGCGAAGCTCAAGGGATTCGGGCCCAAGACGGCCGAGCGAATCCTCAAGGGAATCGACCTGCACCGCCACACCGGCGCGCGGCAGCTCCATCATCGCGGCGCGGTCGAGGCGCGCGCGTTGTTGACGTCGGTGCGCGCGCACCCGGACATCAGCCGCGCCGAGATCGCGGGCTCCGTGCGGCGGCATCACGAGACCGTCGGCGATACCGACATCGTCGCCGCGTGTGGGCGCGACGCCGCCTCGGTGACGTCGTCCTTCGCGCGGGCACCGGGCGTGCGCGGCGTGCGCCACCATTCCCCGACCTCGCTCGGCATGACCTACGTCGACGGCGCGCGGCTCGATCTGCACTGCGTCGCCGACGACGACTTCGCGGTGGCGCTGTGGCGCGCGACCGGCAGCACCGAACACGTGCGCGACGTCGGCGCGCGCCTCGCTGCGCGCGGCTTCGCCCTGCACGGCGACGTCGTGCGAGACGCGACCGGACGGCGCGTCCCCGTGAGCGACGAAGCGGCGCTCTATGCGCTTGCCGGTCTGGCGTTCGTGCCGCCGGAGATGCGCGAAGGGATCGGCGAGGTCGCCGCCGCGGAGCGCGGACCGTTCGCCGATCTGCTCGGCCTGAGCGACGTCGAGGGTGTGCTGCACTGTCACTCCACTTGGTCGGACGGCAAGGCGACGGTCGCGGAGATGGCCGAGGCGGCGAAGGCGCGCGGATGGAGCTACATCGGCATCACCGACCATTCGCAGGCCGCGTTCTATGCGGGCGGTCTGTCGCGCGACAGCGTGCTGCTGCAGCACGCCGAGATCGACGCCCTCAACGGCGCGGACGCGAGCTTCCGTATCCTGAAGGGCATCGAGGCCGACATCCTCGCCGACGGGTCGCTCGACTACGATGACGAGCTGCTCGACCGATTCGATTACGTGGTCGGCTCGGTGCATTCACAGTTCAAGATGGATCGGACCACCATGACCGATCGCGTCCTGCGCGCGTTGGACGATCCGCATCTCACCGTGCTCGGTCATCCCACCGGCCGGCTTCTTCTCTCGCGCGAGGGGTACGCGATCGACATGGACGCGGTGATCGAGAAGGCAGGGGCCAACGGCGTCGCGCTCGAGCTCAACGCCGATCCGCATCGGCTCGACCTTGACTGGCGGCTCATTCCGCGAGCGAAAGCCGCCGGCGTGACGCTCGAGATCGGCCCCGACGCGCATTCCGTGAAGGGGCTGGACAACGTGGCGATCGGCGTCGGCATGGCGCGCAAGGCGGGCGTGACGCGGACCGACGTGCTCAATACGCGTCCCGTTGCCGACGTGCTGGCCTTCGCCAGCGCGCGCCGCGCCGGGAGGCGGTGATGAAAAAACGAACTGCCGCCAAGGGAGCAAGCGCAAAGGCGGGCAAGGGCGCGAAAGCGGTCAAGAAGGCGACCGGTCTTCAAGCCCACGCCGATCTCCTGCTCGGCCGGCTGCTCGAGCGCTACCCGGACGCGCATTGTGCCCTCGACTTCACGAACGCGTTCGAGCTGCTGTGCGCGACGATCCTCAGCGCCCAGTGTACCGACAAACGCGTCAACATGGTGACGCCGGCGCTGTTCGCTCGTTATCCGGATGCCGCGGCGCTCGCGGCGGCGAAGCAGGAGGACGTGGAGGAGTTGGTCAAGAGTACGGGCTTCTTCCGGAACAAGGCCAAGAGCCTCATCGGCATGGCGACGGCGCTCGTCGAGCGGCATGACGGCGGAGTGCCGGCGGAGATGGACGCCTTGGTCGTGCTGCCCGGAGTCGGACGCAAGACGGCGAACGTGATCCTCGGCAATGCCTTCGGGAAGAACGAGGGCATCGTCGTCGACACCCACGTCACTCGTCTGAGCAACCGGCTCGCACTGACGACCGAATCCGACGCGGTGAAGATCGAGCAGGCCCTCCTTCCCCTCTTCCCACGCGAGCGCTGGACGATGCTGTCGCATCTGCTGATCGAGCATGGCCGGCAGGTGTGCGACGCGCGCGTCCCGAAGTGCGGTGCGTGCTTTCTCGCCGACGTGTGTCCCTCCGCGCTCGTCTGAGCGCCGTCTCTCCTCCGCCAATGACTCGAACGCCTTCGCGCGCCCGTGCGCGCCATACGCTCTGTGCGCTCTCGATCCTGACCGTCGCCGCTTGTTCCTCCAACCCGGATCCGGAGCTGGTGCCGGACCAGCCGGCGCGCATCGCATCGGCTGAGGCGCCGGTGAAGCCCGGCGATTGCGCGGAAGCGCTTCGCCGCAGCGCGGCCAAGCCGGACTTCTACGTGGACCGTCTCCCGTCACCCAAGGCGATGGTCCCGCCCCCCATCTCGACCCGGTCGATGCCCGAGGCGGTGCGCGCGGCACGATACAACGCCGTGAAGATCACCGTGCTGATCGACACCCTCGGCCACGCGGACATGAAGACGTTCACCGTGGTCAAATCCACGCACCCATGGCTCGCGCAGAGCGTGAAGAGCGCGGTCGGAAAGTGGCACTTCCAACCCGCCGAGCTCGCCGGATGCAAGGTGCCGAGGCAGTTCGAGTGGAGTGCGACGTCAGGCAGGCCGAAAGGGCAGACGGCGGGGTGAG
>DASXHF010000267.1:0-28654 GCA_036488775.1 Gemmatimonadaceae bacterium
GTAGCCATCGTCGTGCCCCCTACGCCTTGGCCGGCGTCGCCGGCGCCGGATGGTTGACCTTCTTCAAGTAGACCACCGCGGTGTAGGTGTTGAGCTCTTCGAACACGTGGTAGGCCCGACGGTCCTCGACCTGCTTCGCCACCGTCCAGGTCGGATCCGCGGCATCGCCGAACACGATGGCCCGCGACGGACACGCCTGCGAGCAGGCCGTCGTGAATTCATCGGCCACCAGGGCGCGCCCCTCCGTCCTCGCCCGCGTCTCCGCCTCGCGGATGCGCTGCACGCAGAAGGTGCACTTCTCCATCACGCCCTTCGTGCGTACGGTGACGTCGGGATTGAGCTGCCAGTCGAGCGGCGACGGGAACGCGTACTGTTTGCGATCCGGCTCGCCGTACCCAAACCAATTGAAATAGCGGACCTTGTACGGACAGTTGTTGCTGCAGTACCGCGTACCGACGCAGCGGTTGTAGACCTGGACGTTGAGCCCGTCCGGGGCGTGATAGGTCGCGTACACGGGGCACACCGGCTCGCACGGCGCGTTGCCGCAGTGCTGGCAGAGCATCGGGACGAACCGCGCCTCGAAGTCCTCGGTGAACTGCCCGTCGTCCGCGCCCTCGAAGTACCGCTCGAGGCGGAGCCAGTTCATCTCGCGGCCGCGCGTGATGTTGAAGCCGGGCTTCGCCACGGCGAACACGGTGGCGTTCTGCCACGGCGCTCCCACCGTCGGGATGTTGTTCTCGGCGTAGCACGCGGTCACGCAGGCCGAGCAGCCGGTGCAGCGCGCGAGATCGATCGTCATCGCCCAGCGGCGGTTCGCCATGCCGGACCAATGGTTCGGCGCGTACATCCCCTTGTCCTTGCCATGATCGGCCGCCGTGGGCGCGCCGAGCACGCCCTGCGCGTCCGCCGCGACGGGCGAGCGCAGTCCCGGCAGAAACGCGGTGCGCGGCTCGCCGGGAATGCGCTCCTCGTTCGCGCCGCCCCCCGCCCCCTGCTCGGCGCCCTTCGCCTCCGCCACCGTCCCCAGCTCCGTGACGGCGATCGCCTGCGCGATGCCGCGACCGTGCTGGCGCGCGGAGCCTTCGGTGGACACGAGCGTCTCGTGATCGCCGGTCTTGGCGAGCGACGCCCGGGTGCTCGCGAACGAGAAGCCACCCGCGTTGTCACCGCCGGGACCGAGAAGATCGTGCGCGCGGACGCCCAGTCCGCGCGCATAGCGGCCGTAGCCCCACTCGACCGCCTTCGCGTCGTGGTGCTTGGGGTCGAAGGTGTCGAGCCTGGCGGCCGACGCATGGCCCTGACCGGTCGCGAGCGCGATCGTGTCCGGGCGCACACCGAGATACGGGAACGCCGGCGCGCGCACCTTGCCGTACGACGTGCTCACCTCGACGATGTCGCCGCGCTCGATCCCCTGCTTCGCCGCCGTCTCCGGATGGAGCTCGACCCACGAGCTCCAGAGCACCTTCGTCACCGGATCGGGGAGCTCCTGCAGCCACGGCTTGTTCGCGCCGCGTCCGTCGCCGAACACCGGCGACGGATACACGACGAGGAAGTAGTCGCCCTTCGTGTCCGCGGGCGGCGCGGCCGCAACCGCCGGCGCCGCGGTGCTCGCCGCGGCACGCGGGGCGATCGCCCCCGCGCCGACGCCCTTCGCGAGCGTCGCGGTGAAGGCGGTCATACCGCCCGGGAAGCGCGAGATCAGCCAGCTGCGATAATCCTTCTGCGGATAGCGCGCCGCGTTGGCGGGGTCCTTCTGCGCGAGCTGGATCAGCACGTCCGCCGTCGCGCGTGGACCCGTGAACACCGGATCCATCGCAGGTTGCTGCACGGAGATCGTTCCGCGTCCCGCGTCGGCATCGCCCCACGACTCGAGCGAGTGCAGATCCGGGAGCACCAGATCACACAGCTCCGTCGTCTCGTCCGGATAGAGCGAGAAGCTCACCTTGAACGGCACCTTCGCGAACGCCTCGGCGAACCGCGCGCTCGCCGGCATCGCGTACGCCGGGTTCACGCCGCGCACGAACGCGACGGGCACCTGTCCCCCGCGCATGCGCTCCACCGCGGCGGCGACGTCGGCGTAGCGGGCGACGCCGTCGAATGCGGCCGACGATTCTCCAGCACGAACCGTCGTGCCGACACCGCCGTTCGCCTGTGTCAGCGCCGCAGCGGCGAGCGCCAGCTCCAAGGCGTTGGCCCCGCGCGCGCCGGACAGCACGAGCGCCGACTTGGACGACGCGAGCTCCTGCTGGAGTCGCGTGAGGGTCGCTTCGGCGACGCCGCTCTCGCGCACCGCGTCGGCGATGGATCCCTTGCCGGCGAGCGCGTTCGCGATCGCGAGCTCACTGCCGGGCCGGCAGGCGATCCACTGGTCGGCGTTCAATCCGGTGAGCGACCGCCGCGGACCGACGTACACGAACCGCGGTGCGCCCTCGAGCTTGGCGCGCGCATCGGCGAAGTCGAGCTGCTGCGGCACCGACATTCCCCACGTCTCCAGGAAGTCGGCGCCGAACGACACGATCAGCTTCGCGTCGGCGAAGGAGTAGCGCGGCCACGCCGCGCCGTACGCCCGCTGGTTCGCCGCGAGCACGGCATCGTGCGCCTCGAAGTCGACGCTCAGGTGCGGCCGCATGCCGAAGCCGGCGAGCCATGCGTCGAGGAAGGCGGGGAAGCTGCCGGTCTCGTGCTGATTGAGGAAGACGGCGTTGCCCGCGCCGCCGCGGCTGCGCGCGTCGCCGAGCTTCTGGCTCACCAACGTCAGCCCGTCGTCCCATGAGATGGGCCGCCACGCCCCGTTCTCCTTCACCATCGGTCCGCGCAGACGGTCGGGGTTGTACAGACCCTGTAAGCCGGCCTGTCCCCGCGCGCAGAGCGCGCCGCGGTTCAGCGGATGATCGGGATTGCCCTCGAGCTTGATCGCGCGTCCGTCGCGCGTCTCGGCGATGAGACCGCAGCTGGCCGCGCACTCACGGCACGTGGTCGCGTAGTACGTGGACACGCCGGCGACCGTCTCGTCCGGACTGACGAGATACGGAATCAGCTTGCCGACCTTCTCGGAGCTGCACCCGACCGTACCGACGGTGGCGCCGGCAACGCCGAGCACCTTGAGGAAGTCGCGGCGCTTGACGCCCGTCGCGGCCGCCTCCGATTCGTTGCTCATGTGCGAGTCGTCCTCGTCGATCTAGTAGTGGCAGGCCGCGCAGTCATAGCGCGCGCGGCGGCGTTCGGCGGACGGCGTGGCATGGGCGTCGGTCGACGCCGTGTCACGCGGGAGCACCATTCCGGGCGGCGTCTGCGCGGTGTTCGATACGAGTCCGGCGTACGTGCCGGGCGTGCCGTACGGGGCGCCATGGTTGTAGCCCGCCGGCGGCACGTTGTCGTAGCCCGCCGCCTTCTGTCCTTCCCTGGGGTCGTAGCCGTTCACGTGGCAGTTGACGCACCAGCCCATGTTGAGCGATGCGTACTGATAGACCCGATCCATCTTCTGCACCTGTCCGTGACAGGTCTGGCAGGTGACGCCGGCGTTCACGTGGCGCACGTGCGGGAAGTGGACGTATTCAGGCACCTTGTGGATGCGCTCCCACGGCACCGGCTTCTTCTCGTTGTAGTACTTGGCGAGCTTCTGGATCTCCGGATTGCTCACGGCGACGACGGCATGACAGCCCATGCAGGTGCTGACGGCGGGCATGCCGACGTCGGGCGATTTGTTGCCGGTGTTGTGGCAGTAGAGGCAGTTCAGGCCCAGGCCGCCGTCTTTGACGGCGCCGGCGTGCTTGGGATGTGGGAAGTTGATCGGCTGTGCGGGCGCGCGTCCCTGCGAGGAGGAGGCGCCACTATAGGCGGACAGGACGACGGCGCCGATCGCCAGCGCGAGGAGCCCTGGGATGGCGGTCCACTTCCTTCGCTGCGTCATCGCGGTAGGGTGGGAGACAAGTCAGGGCGGCTTGTGAACGAATTCACAAGGGCCCGCTCAGCCAGCAAATTTGAACGAGCGTCGACGCCGCCGCAAGGCGACCGACGCTCGCATCCGCATCCTGCACACACGTTCACGCCCGACCACTGCCCACGTCGGCAGGGTCAAGCTCCCCAGCGTGCGACGATAGGTCAAGTCGGTATTTTCCTTACGGAGGCGAGCGTCATTGCATCGGTGATGCCGCCACCGCGCAGATCGGCCGGCAACAGGTCGAGGTTCGCCCGCGGATTCTGCGTCAGCCGCAGCGGCCAATGCGTGCCGTACACGAACCGCTCCGCACCGATCGTGCGCACGAGGTGCGCGAGGTGGTCCTCCGGCGGCCCCCACACCCACGCAAAATCCCAGTACACGCGCCGCTGCTCCTCCGGCGTGAGGCCCCAGTGCGTCTCCTCGATCAGCTCGCGTCCCGCACCCGTCACCACCAGCCGCACGCGCCCGTCGCTCCGCGCCAACGCGCGCACGTGTGCCGCGGTGAGATCGCCGGCGACGTCGAGCGCATGACGCTGCCGCAGGTCTTCGAAGCGCACGGTGAGCAGGAGCGGAATGCCGCGCTCGCCGCACGCGAGGGCGAGCGCGCGCAGGCCGGCGTCGTGCGGCCCCATCCCCCAATGCATGGGATAGGCACGGATCGCGACGGCGCCCTGCTCCACGACCGCCTGCAGCGTGCGCTCCCATCGCGGCCAGTCGGGACGCACTACCGGTGCCGGATGCAGCACCTCGCGATGCGGGGCGATCGCCGAGAACAGCGCGTCGTTCGCCGCCGCGGGATCGCGATGCCACGCAGCCGGCAGATAGCCGACCCATGCCCCGCTCAATCCCTCGCGCGCCAACACCCGCACGAGCACCTCCGGATCCGGATGCGGCAGCGCACGAAACGGATAGCCGCCGACGTACGCGGCGCAGTCGTGCATCCGCGCCCCGCTCACGCCGCGCTCACCGCGCTCGTGGGCGCGGCCCCGCACCGAGCAAAGGTGCCGTGAGGAAAAAGGCGCGACGCATTCCGCCAGCGAACGTCGGCCATATCGTCGGCCGACAATCCGATCAGCTCCAACGCGCGCAGCTTGGCGAGGCCGGTCTCCATCGTGAGATCGCACGCCCACAGCAATCGCCGCGCGCCCAACGCCGTGAACGCGGCATCCAACATCCCGCGGTCCACACCGCTCCCCGACAGATCGGGGTACACATTGTCGACGTCGCGCACCGCCGGCAGCGTGTGCGCCCAATCGCCGCCGCCGCCCAGGTGCGCCAGGATGAAGGGAACGCGTGGATGGCGCGCCGCGAGCCGCGCCAGATCCAGCCCGTCCGAGATCTCCTGGTTGGGCCACTCGCGCGTGCGATGCTGCCAGATGTGGTGAAGCACGGGAAGCCCATGCGCCGCGGCGGCGGCGCACACGGGATCGAGCAACGGATCGTCCGCGCGCCGGCTGGCGAGCAGCTTCACCCCGACCGCGCCCGCCGCGACGCATCGTTCGATCTCGGCGCATGCGTGCGCGGTGTGATTGGGGTTCACCGTCACGTACCACCGAACGCGCTCCTCGTCCTCACGGGCGATCGCGGCCATGGCATCGTTGCCGCGCGACACGTCGGCCGGCGACGGGAAATACGTCGGCGAGGTGTGGCCATATGAGCCGAGCACGCTCGCGACGTGGTAGGTGACGCCGATGCGGTCGCCGGCCCGCAGCCGCGCGCGGTTGAGGCGCTGCCAGTCGGCGCGCCCCGAAGCCTCGTGATAGAAATGCGCGTGTGCGTCGATCAGCGGCGCGGGTCCGCCCAACGGGGCCGCAGCGTCCTCGCTCATGCGTGCGTGTCGCGGAGCGACACGAGCGCGGCACTGGCCGCCGCTTCGATCTCCGCGAGCGCCTCTTCGTCGTGCGCGATCGCGGCGAAGTTGTAGGCGCCGCGCTTGAACAGCACGCCAGCGTCCAGCGCGGCGAGCAGGAACTGCGTCTCGACCGCCGGCTGGTTCCAGCGCAGCAGCCACATGGCGTCGAGGCCGTCGGTGTGCACACCGGCGACGCCGCTCGCCGCGATCGCCTGGTCGACGGCCGAGCGCATCGCGCGTCCCGTCTCGGCGAGCGTCGCGCAGATGTCGGCCTCGTCGTGCCAGTCGAGGACGGCGAGCGCCGCGGCCAGCGCGGTCGACTCGCTGGCGAGGGTGGACGAGATCCACGTCTTCCGCGCCGCGTCCATCAGCGGCTGCCGGCCGACGACCGCGGCGAGCGGATATCCGTTGGCCATCGCCTTCCCGAACGACGCGAGATCGGGGGTGACACCGCAAACTTCCTGATAGCCGCCCGGTGCGACGCGGAAGCCCGTCTTGATCTCGTCGAAGATGAGCGCAGCGCCGGCGGCGTCGCACAGCGCGCGCGCGCGCTCGAGCCACGCTCGCGACGGCTCGCGCTCCACGACCGGCTCGATGACGATGGCGGCGAGATCGGCGCCCGCGGCGGCGACGGCGCGCTCCAGCGCCGCGACGTCGTCGAACGGCACGCGTGTCACGTCGCGCCGCGTCGCCTGCGGCACGCCGGCCGCGTCGCTGCTCCAGTCGTGCCAGCCGAAGTAGCCGCTGGCCACGACGTGATCGCGCCCGGTGTAGGTGCGCGCGAGACGCACCGCCGCCGACGTCGCCTCCGCGCCCGACTTGAGGAGCTGCGCGCGCTCGGCGCAGGGAACGATCGTGCAGAGTCGCTCGGCCAGCTCGACCTCACGCCAGCTGGAGAGGGCGCTCGCGTTGCCTTCGCCTGCCGCTTCGACGACGGCGCGCGTCACCCTCGGCTCCGCGTAGCCCAGCGCCACCGAGCCCAGAGCCATCGTACAGTCGAGAAAGCGCCGGCCGTCGACCGCGGTGACGCGGCAGCCCACCGCGCGCACGAAGTGCGTCGGGGCCTCGACGTCGGCGCTGCCATAGAGCGCTTCGCTGCGCTTGCTGCCCGTCGAGGCACCACTGGGCAGCACGGCTTCGGCACGTTCGCGCCACGACCGCTCGGGAGCATCTTCCGGCGCCACCGATTCGCCATCGGGCGCACCATCGAGCGCCTCGGACACGTCGGGCTCGTCGGGTGGCGCGGGAGGCGTCTGGGACGCCGCGTCTTTGCTGCGGCCGAACAGGCGGTTCAAGACCATGGATCAAAGAGCGCCAATCGAGCGCCGGGCGTCAATCCTCGGACCGGTCGGAGGTGTCGCGGCCGGTCACGTGCCGCGGAGGGCGTGGGGAGACGCCGTCGGGGACCGATCGCTCGATGCGCTCGGTGCGCTCGAGGAAGCGCACGACCTCGAGCGCCATCGCGCGGAGCAGCGAGAGCTCGCGGTCGTCCGGCGCCGCACGGAAGGTCATGGCGCGCAGGGAGCGCATGATGTGCTCCGGGTAGCGCGTCTTGAAGAACTGAATTGCGTCGAGCGAGCGGTACAGCTCTCCGAAGTAGCGCTCCAGGAGATCGGTCGTCGGCGGAGGTGCCTCCTTGCGCGGCCCCCGCAGCGTCCGCGTGGCGTCACCCGCCGCGAGGTGCAGCTCGTAGAGCGAGATCAACACCGCCTGCGCCAGGTTGAGCGACGCGTGCTCGGTGGTGGGGATGGTGACCGCGGCGTGTACGCGGTCGAGGATCTCGTTCGGCAAACCCCTGTCCTCGCGTCCGAAGACGATGGCGACGCGTCCGCCCTGCTCCGCATACGCCAACGCGTCGCCGGCCGCCTGCTTGGGGTCGAGCAGCTGCCACTTCGCGGCGCGCCGCCGCGCCGTGAAGCCGACGACGCGCACGCAGTCGGCGACGGCAGCGTCGAAGTCGTCGTAATGCTCGATCGTGTTGATGATGTCCCAGGTGTCGTGGGCGATTCCCTCCAACCGCACCGGCTCGTACGTCACCGGTCGCACGAGCCGCAGCGTGGCGACGCCCATGTTCTTCATCGCGCGCACCGTGGCCGCGATGTTGACGGGATCCTGGGGCTCGTACAGGACGATCGCGATCCGGGAGAGAACAGATTCAGACATCGGGAAGCGCAAAGTGGAGCAGCCGTTCGGCGTCGTGCCGGTCACCACGAAGATAGACGAATTCACCGGCGGCGCCGGAGAGCACGAGCTGTCCCCGTCGCCGATCTCGAACCGGCCCGATCTCGTTGACGATCACGTCGAGGCCGAGCTCGTGGCGGTTCGCGGGCAGGCGGATGCGAACGGCGAGGGTGTATCCGCCGTTCGTCGGACGCCACGACGCGTGCAGCTCGATGTCCCCGCGCCATCCATCGATCGGGCGCATGGCGACGTCGGCGGAGCGCGGATCGGGGACGAGGAGCCAGCCAGCGCGCTGGCCGTCGATCGCGACATAGAGCTGCACGCCGTCGCCGTTGATCGCCGCGGGCTCGTTGTCGAGTGCGTTCTCGGCGTCGATCGGCACGAAGCGCCGAGCCGAGTCGGGCACCGTCACCTCGACGGTGAGCTCGCGACCGGCAGCCATCGCGATCCTCACCTCGGCGCGCGGGGAACCGGCGTCGCGCCAGCTCTCCTCGGACCGGCGATAGTGCGGTTCGCCGAGCGAAAACGCGGCAGGGAGTGGGTAGTGCGGCGTACGTGAGGTGGCCGGGGGCGGCGTCCGCGCCTCGTGCGGCACGGAATCCGGCATGGTCAGGGACTGCCGCGTGCGCCGTCCATCTCGCCACGCGATGACGACGGCGGCCGGCTCGAACGCGACGTCCGCGACGGTGTCGCGCGAGCTCCAGACGCCGATGAACCGGCCGCGGCGCGCCCGCATGGCGGCGAGCAGCATCGGCACGGTGCCGGCGCGCGATGGCACGTCGGGAGCCAGGGCACTCCACCACGCCGCTCCCGTATCGGCGCGCAGCCAGCCGTGGAGCGTGGCAAGGGAGTCGACGGATCGCAGATGCACGACGGTGCCCGCCGCCTCGATCCGTGCGGTGCGCTCGAGAAAGTCGAATCCGTCCTCGAGCCCGTGACCGCCATCGAGCTGCGCCGGCCGGCGCTCGAGCGGGGTGCCGTCCGCGCCCACGAGATCGACGCCATGCAGCGGCAGCGCGATCTCGTGCTCGTCCTCGCTCTCCCACTCGAGAACGTCGACCAGACAATCGTCGACGAGTGCGATGCCGCGCCGCACGGTGAGTCCCGGTGCGAGCTCGGCTTCGGCGCTGACGCGCCTGTCGTCACCAGCCGCCGCGAATTCGAGCAAACCGCCGTCGACGGCGCGCTGCGATCGGCGGTCGACGAGCGGCGCGGTGTGCGCGAGCGTGCTGCGATACCAATGCAGCGACCGGTCGACATACGAGCCCGTTCCCGGATCGTCGAACCAGCGCGCGTCGCCGTCGGAGAAGATCACGTTCAACCGGTCCGGGTGCCCGTGCCCGCCCCCCGAGCGGCCGTAGTCGAGCGCGGCGTACAGCCGGCCCGCGTCGCGGCGAAGAACGCCGAATCCCTGCGCAGGAAGCAGCTCGGACACGAGCGGCCAGGGCTCCAGCGGCGGAAGTGTCGCGCGCGCGAAGAGCAGTGCGCGCCACGACAGGTCGGCGCGCGTGAGACCGGTCGGGGAGAGATTGCGTTCGACGTCGGCCGAGGAGCTGCGCCGTCCCGTCTCACCGCGCGGCACGCCTGGATCGTACAGCCGTGCGAGCATGCCGACGAGCCGATCGTCGTCGCTCCGCGCGAGACCCAGCTCGCACGACTCGGCGAAGCGAGGTTGCCGCACGCTCACAGCGTACTGCGAGTCGCGACGGGACGGGTAGGTGAGATCGGGGAGCAGCGTACGAAATGGGGACGCGAACCCTTCGCGGAACCGGAATGCCAGCTCCATCGGGAGCTCGTAGCCCTGCATTTCGGCGACGGTGATCCCGTACCAGAGGCCGCGGTGGGCGAACAGGTGGTAGTTCTCTCCCTCGTACCAGCTCCCGTCGGCGAGCAGCCCGGTGGTGAGATGTCGCTCGATGCCGGACGGACCGTGTACGGCGCGATCGAAAAAGGCCGGCCGATCGAGCATCACGCCGGCGGCGGCGAGAGCGGCGTCGTTCCACACCTGGCGATTCGACATCCCTTCGTCGAACGACGCAATCAGGTCGGCGCTTGGCGTGACGACCTGATCGCGAACCCGCCCGCCCAGCGCCTGGACGTCCGCCGACGGCGCGCCCGCCTCCAAAAGATCGAGCGCAATCATGACCTGTAGCAGCCAGACCGATTCGAGGTACGTGCTGAAGAATGGCCGCGACGGACCGAGCACGTTGTCGCGGTTCGGATACTCCAGGTATCGATCGGCGTACTGACCGAGCAGGAAGACCGCCAACGCGCGCGCATCCGGGTCATCGCGCACCACGCCGAGCAGCGCCGCATGGACGACGCGTTCGGCCAGCCAGAGCTGGTGCCAGTAGAGGCGAAAGCGATCGTGCACCTCGCCGGTGACCTCGCGTCCGCACACCGGGCAGCGATGCCTCGCGTCGAAGGGATCGTAGGCGAGCAGCGTGCCGTCGCGATCGCACCGTCCGCCCGCCCGCGACAAGAGCGCCTTCTCACGCGGCACCTCGGGGTGAAGTGCGAGCAATGGCGCGAGCTCGCGTTGCAGACCGCTCGCGAGCGGCTCGAGCGGTCCGGTGGCGACACGGCGGCGGGCGAGCAGCTGTGCCGCGGAAAGCAGCAGGCTCATCGCGCTGCGGTGCGCTCGGGGCGCTCCGGCGACAGCGTCCAATCATGCACCGTCACGAGCTCACCACGGAGGTCCATGTGGACGCCGCGCACCCGCCGTGACAATCCCTGCACTCCACGCGCGTGGTAGATCCAGGTGGCCGGCGCGAGCGAATCGAGTGCGGCCTGCACCGCGACCCACGCGCGCCGCTCCTGCGCCGCCGGTGCGCGGCGCGCGGCCGCCAGCAGCGAATCGAGTTGCGGCGAATGATAGCCGGTGTAGTCGAGCGTCCCGCCTCGCTGGTCCGACGCGAACATGGCGTCGATGTAGGAGAGCGACAGGTCGCCGGGGATGCCGGCGAGCACCATGTCGAACCGCTTGTCGTGCGCGCGCGCTGCCGTGAGAAAGCTTCCCATCTCAGTCTGCCGGACGCGAACGTCGATCCCCCGCGCCGCAAGATCGGCCTGCACCAACTGCTCGACGACGTTGTCACCGGTCCCCACGGAGAGCATCTCGACGCTCAACGGACGCCCGCCGCGTCGTCGCATGCCGCCTTGCGCGCGGCGCCATCCGGCGGCGTCGAGCAGCCGATCGGCGTCGGCGGTGTCGCGCGTGACGGCCGGATGCCAGGCGAGCGGACTCTCCGGCGGCACCGGACTGGACGCGGGCTCGCCGAACCCCGCGAGCGCGACCTCGACGATGCGCGGGCGGTCGAGCGAGCGCGCCACGGCGCGCCGCACCCGCGCGTCGTCGAACGGCGGACGAGTCGTGTTGAAGAACAGCCCCGTTCCGAACAACACCGGATAGGTGACGACTCGCAGCGTCGCGTCGCGACTGGCGAGCGACGCGGCAGCCGGCGAGATACCCGCCATGTCGAGCTCTCCACTCGCCAGGCCGGCAAACTTGGTCGTCGCTTCGTCGACGACCGCGATCACGAGACCGCGCAGGGATGGTGGCCCACCGAGCGACGCGGGGAAGCTGTCGTTGCGCGCGAAGGTCCAACGTGCGCCCCGGCGCCGCTCGACGAACCGGAACGGCCCGTTCCCGATCGCCGCGTCATCGAACCGCGAACCCCGCATCGCCGACCGGGGCACACTGCCCAGCAGGTGTTCGGGAACGATGGGCAGCTCGGCCAGCAGTGCGGGCATTCGCGGGGGCGGCTGCCTGAAGCGCAGCTCGAGCGTCGTGTCGTTCAGCGCGATTGCGGTGTCCAGGCCGGCCAACTCCGCGGCGCGCGGAAAGCCGGTCGCCGGATCGCGCGCCGCGAGAAAGGTGAACGCCGCGTCGGCGGCGGTGGTCGGACGTCCGTCGTGCCACCGCAGTCCGCCGGCGAGCGAGAGCGTGAGCACTCGTCCCTGCGCGCTCCATGCCCAGCGCCGGGCGTAATATGGCTGCGGCGCAAGAGTGGAATCGTAGCGGAGCAGCGTCACGAACAGCGCGTATCGCTGGAGCTGGCGCGAGAGCGGATGCGTGGTGACGAGCGGGTTCACCGACTCGAGATCGGCGCCCGACGCGAGGACGAAGACGTCGGCCGGACGCTGTGGCGCAATGCAGCCAGCGAGTGACATGCATGCACTCACGGCCGCGGCGACGCGCCGCGCCGTTGACGCTCCGATGCACCGATGCGATATCAAGCCGTGCCCTCCCGCTCTCCATTCCCGGCGCGCCTGACACGTGTCGTCGTGCGGACGCTCGCGCTGTACTGGTGCGTTCTCTCGCTCACCTTCGTCCTCCTGCGGCTCGCGCCCGGCGACGCGGCGACCTTTCTGCTCCCGCCCGGAGCGACACCGGCTGACGAGGCGCGTCTCCGCGCCACGCTCGGCCTGGATCGTCCCGTGGCCGTGCAATATGCACGCTGGATGAACGCGACGCTGCACGGCCATCTCGGTGAGAGCTTCGTCGATCGGCGGCCCGTCGCCGACGTGCTTCGCGACGCGCTGCCGGTGTCATTGGCTCTCGGTGGATTGTCGCTCGCGCTGTCGTTCGTCGTCGGAACGTTGGTGGGGATCGTGCAGGCGGCGCGGCATCGCACCACGACGGATCTCGCGCTCACGGTGATATCCGTCGTGCTCGTGGCGACGCCGGCGTACTGGCTCGGGCTCGCGGCGATCGCCTGCTTCACGTACGTCGCGTCGTCGCTCAGCCTGCCGCTGTGGCTTCGCCTGCCCGCCGTCGGAATGACGACGCCCGGCCTCGAGCTGCACGGCGTGAGCCGCCTGATGGACCTCGCGCGGCATGCCGTGCTCCCGGTGACGCTGCTATCCGCGATCGGGGCCGCGGGCGTCGCCCGATACGTGCGGACGGGAGCGCTCGACCTGTTCGGGGCCGACTGGCTTCGCACCGCACGCGCGAAAGGGTTGGCCGAGCGGCGCGTGCTCGGCCGCCATCTGCTCGCGAATCTGCGCGGTCCGCTCGTGACGCTGTTCGCACTGGCGCTGCCAGGCACCGTCGCCGGTTCGATCTTCATCGAGACCATCTTCGGGTGGCCGGGCATGGGGCGCGTCATGGTGATGTCGATCGTCGCGCGCGATTACCCCGTGGTTCTCGGCTGCGCGGCCGCGTACGCGCTCGTCGTGCTCGTCGCGAACCTTGCCGCCGAGTCGCTGCTGACGTGGGCCGATCCGCGCGTGGGCGCATGAACGTCACGCGTGTCCGCCGGCGCGGCATCGACGCAGGGGCCATCGCGGCGGCGGTGCTCGTCGCGCTCTGTCTCGCCGTTCTGCTCGTGCCGGCGCTCGCGCAGCGAGATCCGCTGCGCATCGACGACGTGCTCGCACGCCGGCTCGTCGCACCCTTCGGCCGCGACGCGCATGGCGGGTTCCACCTGTTCGGGACCGACCGCTTCGGTCGCGATCTGTTCGTGCGGATGATGCTCGCGGGACGTCTTTCGATGCTCGTCGGCGTCGTCGGCAGCGGACTCGCCGGCATCGTCGGCACGCTGCTCGGCGGCGTGGCCGGCTGGCGCGGCGGTACGGTCGACCGGACGATCATGGGGCTCGCCGACGTGCTGCTGGCGCTGCCACGCATGGTCCTGCTGCTCGTCGGGGTCGCGCTCTGGTCGCCGGGCGTGACGACGATCGTCGTCGTGTTGACCGCGAGCGGCTGGATGGGAATCGCGCGCATGGTGCGCGCGGAGGTGATCGCGGTTCGCGCTCGTCCGTTCGTGCCGGCCGCGATGGCACTTGGCGCCACGCCGGCCCGGCTGCTCTTCCGCCACGTGCTCCCCAATTCGATCGGGCCCGCGGTGGTCGCGACCACGCTCGGCGTCGGCAACGCGATTCTGCTCGAGAGCGGACTCTCGTTCCTCGGCCTGGGCATCCAACCGCCGGCGCCGAGCTGGGGCAACATGATCGCCGGGGGGCGCGACCTGCTCGTCGTGGCGCCGTGGGTCGCCCTCGCTCCGGGCGTGGCGCTCGTCGTGACGGTGCTCGCGACGTCCATGCTCGGCGATGCGTGGCGGGATCGGTTCGCTGGTGCGGCCGGGACCGTGCGCTGCCCGGGCGAGTGAGCGCGCGCGGGCGCGCCGCGATCCGGGCCTACTTCGCGACCGCAGGACGAACGAGCACCGTCACGATCTCGCACGGCTCGGCGTCGAACTCCACCGCACCGTCGACGACGTCAAGCGACTCGAGCGGCGTCTCGTCCAGGCGTGCGCGTACCGCCTCGCTCACCGGTCGACCGATCCGCCACGCACCGTGGACTCGCTCGGACCGGCGATTCACGCAGCGCAGGGCGATCCAGCCAGAGCGTTGTGCCGGTGACGCGCTGCTGAAAGCCAATCCCTCTCCCAGCAGCTCGAGGCCCGCCGCGCGACGCGGTGGCGCGATGTTCGAGCGGAGCGTCTCGCCGCGGATCGGAAGGAGGATGTCGTCGGCGAGGCGTTCGATCTCGTCACGAACGGCGGGCGTGTCGCCGCCGTGCAGGGCGAGGGCAAGACGCGCCTCGTACGGGCCGATCGACTGCGCGTCCGGCGTGTCGGCGGGCCAGCCGGCGTGACCGGGGCGCTCGGGAAGATCGGCGCGCGAGAGCGCATCGGTCGCACGCAATAGGGTGACCGCAACGCTGCCGTTCGCGAGGCTCTCGTACTCCGCGAGTCCGTCGGAGAAGACCGTGGCGCCATGATCGCCGGCGAACCGCGCGACCCAGCGGTGCAATGGCGCCGTCGTCACGACGCGCTCCGCCTGCTGGTCCTCGAGCGGGATCGGCGGCGGCTCGCGCAGCACCGGATGAAACGCCGCGTCGGCGAGGGTCGCGGCGTCGGAGATTCCCGTCGCGACGTGAAGGCGCAAACGGTGGTCGGGCGCGCGATTGTCGCCCCGCACGTGCAGCCGCAGCGCGTGGAGGTTCGCGTCGAGCTGCAGATGGACAGCGCACCGGCTCTTGTCGGCGAGCGAGTACTCGAGCGCCAGCTCCGCGCGGAGCGGTCCGCGACGGAGCAGACGAGCGCGGCGGAATCGCGGCGCCGGCATCGCGGCGCGGGGAGCCGGCGTGTACAGATCGCCGACATCGACCGTGTCTTCCAGCGCGAGCAACGGCTCGATCACACGGCCGGTCGCGCGATCTTCCAACCGGACGACACCGTCCTGGCGCACCACCACGCGCAGCAGGGCGTTGTCCATCTCCCGGCCGCGTGCGTGCGCCGGGTTGGGCACGTCGCCGCGGGCTCTGCCTCGCTGCGGGCGCGTCTCCACCGTATACCCGCCCATCTCGTCGATCCAGGCGAGCGCGCGCACGCGTGCCACCTGGTCGGCGCGCGGATAGGCGCGCGGCGACTCGGTCAGCTCGACGCCCTCCTGCCGTTCGAGCACCTGCAGTCGCGTCCCCTCCACATGCCAGGGCGGCGCCTTGCGCACGGTATCCTCCCAACTCGCCGAGCCCGGTCCAACCTTCACGTGCGCCACCGCCGCCGAGAGGGTGAGCTCGGCCACACCGGATCGTCTGCGCGCCGCGGGATTGCGCAACAACACCACGGGGTCCCACTCGTCCGGCGACGTCCGCGCCCGCTCGGCATCGTGGTCCACCAGCGCGAGCAGCCCGTCGTCACGCAACCCTCGTCCCTGCTCCACCGTCTCGGCGAGACGCGCGTCCATCGCGCGCGCGACGTCATCGATCGCGGTGCCGCACAGTGTGTCGTGGGGGTGCCCGCGCAGCAGCGTACGCCAGGCACCTCGCAGCAGCGCCCGTGTCGCCTCCTGGGTCATCGAGCGCGGCGCGAGCGCGACCCACGGCTCCGCGTCGCGCAGCAGGAGTCGCTCGGCCAACGCGTTGCGCCGCTTCTGCGCCGCGCGCGCAGCGAAGGTGCCTTGCAGCGTCCACGCATAGCCGTACGAGTCACGCAGCTCACCGTGCACGACCGGGAGCTCGACGCGCCCCGCACCGTCGGCGATCGCGCGAGCCGCGCCCGCCAGCGTGGAGGCACGCACGCGCATCGGGGCGGCGCTCCTGCTCAACGCAGCGACGGCTTCGCCCTGCCTGCGTTGGCGCGCGTGGTGGTCGGCACCGTTGAGCAGCAGCGCGACGCCCGTATTCGCCCGCGTCGCGAGCACCGCGGCGATTCGACTCCATCGCGCGTCCGCCTGCTCGCGCTCCACCGGCAGGGCGCTGCCGAACTCGTAGCCATCCGGCGGAAGATGGTAGAGCACCACCTCCGACCCCGCCGATCCGCGCCAGCGCACCGTGTCCCCGGCAGGCCAGCGACGGCCGCCGTAGCCGCGCCACAGGATGACAGCCTCGCAGCCGAAGCCGCGCGCGAGATCGGGGAGCGCGGCGGGATGCCCGAACGAATCGGGGCAATAGAGGACGGCGGGCGCCTCGCCGCGCAGGCGCCGCACGGTCTCGCGTCCCGCGAGCAGATTGCGCACGAGCGCTTCACCACTCGGGATGAGCTCGTCCGCGAGGACGTACCACGGACCCGCCTCGAGCCGCCCCTCCCGCAGCAGCGTGGACAGCTCCGCCGCGCGCTCCGGACGCACCGACAGATAGTCGTCGAGGAGGATCGCCTGCCCGTCGAGGAGGAAGCTCTCGCCTGGGGGCGGTGGATCGTCGAGCAGCTCGTCGATCAGCGGCACGAGCCGTTGCAGAAACCGCTCAGCCGTGTGGTACCACTCGCGGTCCCAATGCGTGTGGGCGACGACGTGGATCTCCTGCAGCGTGTTCGGCGGCGCGGACATGGGCGGAGTGTGCGCGGTGGCTGGGGCCGACACAAGCCGCGAAAACGAGATCGGGGGTGGCTCGCACCTGGCGAGCCACCCCCGATCGGCCGAGGTTGATCCGACCTCAGACCACCGGTCGCCGTCCCGTGATGAGACGGTACACGATGATGATGATGGCGATGACGAGCAGCAGGTGAATGATCCCACCGCCGACATGCACGACGAAGAAGCCGAGCGCCCACAGGATGAAGAGGACAAGCGCGATGGTGAAGAGCATTGAGGTGGTCCTCGAATTAGAAGTGTGGTGCCGCGAACTCGGCCTGGACCATGGCAACGATCATACCGAACCCGTGCTTGCTGGCGGCGTGACGGTGGCCGGCGCCCCGGTCGTGAGTCCGTTCGCCGGCTCTCCGCGGCGCGCGACTCCTCCCGTGAGCGCGTGTGTCTGGCGCGCCAGCAAGATGCGCGCGGCGCGCACGTCGTGGCCGACGTCGATCAGCAGGATCGCCAGGTCGCCCACGCCCCAGAGCAGACCGGCCAGCACGATCAGCCGGCTGGCTTCGCCCAGCAGCGTCGGCACGGCGGACGAGCCCTGCGCGACGAAGCCGGTGACCACCTCGGCAATCAGCAGCAGGCCGAGGATGACGCCCATCAGCTTGAACAGTTTGGACAGGTATCGCAGTCCGACGTACGGCTCGAGATCGCTCTGCCGGACGTCCGGAATTTCCACCTGGGTGCCGTCGGGCTTCAGCGCCTCACCGAGCCGGTCGATCGGACCCTTCGCCGCTTGGGCAACGCGGTCTCTTTCCCGCCGATTCTCGCTCATCATCCTCCTCCTGGACCTCCGACCCAACGGGCGCGATAACCGCGTGAGTCGATGTGTATGAAAGGACCGTGCCCAGCCGCAGCGGGATAGACGCCCGCTCCGCCGATGAGCTCCGGATGCGCCGCCTCCACCCGATCGACGGCGTCGAGTATCACCCGGCTGTCCGCGATCGTGATCTTACCGTCGTGATTGAGATCGTCCATCACGCCGTCGTGATTGCTGTCGATGAAGATGTCGGCCGCGTCGCCGTACATGTGACGGCTCAGCTCGGCGCGGCCACCGGTGTTGCCACCTCCCTTGTTGTATTGCGGCGTGCGGAATCCGCTGAGGACGTGCACGCCCGATACGTCGACGCCGCGGGCCTGCAGGTCGCTCAGCACCAGCTCCAGCTTGTCGACGTTGCGCATCTCGAGCACGAGGTACTTCGGCCACACGTTGGGCTGATCGTGCGTCAGGAAGTCGCGCAAGCGGAAGTGCTCGGACACGCGCGTGTCGGCGTTGTCCTGCGTGACCTCGATGAATCCCGACGGTGGCTGATACCGCGCGGCGGGCGCCTTCCCGGGTACCGGCACCGTGCCGCCCTTCTCGCCGGGCCAGTTGCCGATGTAGTAAAGGCCCACGCGGCCGTTCTGCTTGTCGCTGCGGGGCCGGAGGCTGATCAGGTTGAAGTCGGCGATCGGCTTGAGCGCGTTGTTGACCGCGGCCGCTACGCGCCAGATGCCCGCGCTCGGCGCGACGTTCGCGCCGCCCGCGGTCGGCGTTTCGACACGCAGGTCGGCGCCGTGCGCCACCGAATCGCTTCCGACGGGAACGCCGGGGGCGCGGATCGCCGCCCGCAGCTTCCCGCTCGCGCCGCGTAACTCGCCCGACAGAGCAACCAGCGCGGCGTCGGTGAGGTACGCCGCGCTGGGGGCGTTGCCGTTCGTGAGCGCGGCGGTGATCGCGGCGGTCGCCGGCGTCGCACCCCCGGTCGAGAGTCCGCCCGTCCGGGCGAGGACGATCGACCACACCCAACCGGCGGCGAGCAACAAGACGACGAGTCCGCCAACCACATTGAGTATCCGTTCGGCGCGTGGCGACACCCCTGCCCGATGCCAACGGCTCGACGGCGCCTCCGGGAGGGTCAATGCGCGCTCAGCGGCATGCAGCAGCTCGTCGAGCACGCCGGTTGACCCGTGCTGCGCCGCGGTCGAACTTCCGACGCTCTCGACGTCTTTCACTCGACGCCCCGCATGCACTCTCTTCTCGATCTCTTCCATCAGTTCAGGGACGTCCGACAGCTCGTGCAGGCTGGCGGGTACGTCGGGCTGACGTTGATCATCTTCGCGGAGACTGGGCTGCTCGTCGGCTTCTTTCTTCCCGGCGATTCGCTGCTCGTCACGGCCGGACTGCTCGCGTCGCAGCCGAAGTTCGGATTGAACGTCTGGCTGCTCGGTGCGCTGCTCAGCGTGGCCGCGATCCTCGGCAACTCGGCCGGGTACGCGATTGGCAGGTACTCCGGGCCGCGACTGTTCACGAAGGACGATTCGCTCCTGTTCAAGAAGAAACACCTGTTCCGCGCCCAGGCGTTCTACGAGAAGCACGGCGGGAAGACGCTCGTGATTGCGCGTTTCATGCCGATCGTGCGCACCTTCGTTCCCGTCGTGGCCGGTTTGGCGCAAATGCGGTACCGCGACTACACGTTGTACAATGTGATCGGGGCCGTCGGGTGGATCTGGTCGATGCTGTTCATCGGCTATTTCCTGGGCCGCTACATCCCCGGCGTGGAAAACCACATCGAGTCGGTCATTCTCATCGTGATCTTTCTCTCACTGCTGCCGGGCCTCATCTCCTGGCGGCGCGAGAAGGCGCGCGCGGCCAACCAGGCCACGCCGCGCCCGGCGTCGGACGGCTGAACCAACACGGAGACCAGCATGCCGCACACTCTGCCCCCGCTTCCCTATCCCACGAACGCGCTCGAGCCGCACATCGACGCACAGACGATGGAGATTCACCACGACAAGCACCACGGGGCATACGTCACGAACCTGAACGCCGCGTTGGAGAAGGCGCCCGACCAGGCGGACATGCCGATCGCGGACCTGCTGAAGAACTTGAACTCGGTGCCGGAGGCGGTCCGCACGGCGGTGCGCAACAACGGCGGCGGACACTGGAATCACACCCAGTTCTGGCACTGGATGGCCCCCAACGCGGGCGGCGAGCCGACGGGCAAGCTCGCGGACGCGATCAAGTCGTCGTTCGGCGACTTCCAGAAGTTCAAGGATCAGTTCCAGGCAGCCGGCGTCGCCCGGTTCGGCTCGGGGTGGGTCTGGCTGAACAAGGAGGGGAGCAAGCTCACGATCACGAGCACGCCGAACCAGGACAACCCGCTCATGGACGGCCGCCCCGCGCCGATCCTCGGCTGCGACGTCTGGGAACACGCCTATTACCTGAAGTATCAGAACCGGCGGCCGGATTATTTGAAGGCCTGGTGGAACGTCGTGAATTGGGCCGAGGTGGCGAAGCGATTCGGGGGCTGAGGAGAGGCGGTGACGCGTGAATCGGTGAGTCGGTGAATGGGTGAATCGGTGAATCAGTGAGGCAGTGAGTCGGCTGGTGAATCGGTGACTCAACGGCAATGGCCACGACCCCGCGTGGAGAATCCTGCGAGAGATCTCCAGGGCGGTTGTGGCCATTCGGTTTTTGAGTCACCGAGTCACCGATCCGCCTCACGGATTCACCGATTCACCGATTCACCCATTCACCGATTCACCGTTCCCCGTCTCGTTCACTGCGCCGCCTCCCCTTCCAGGTACGTATACCCCTCCAGCCCCGCCACGTAGTCCGCGATGAAGTTGTTCGCGTCCGTGCGGCTGAGGTGCTTCACCTGCGTCACCTTGCGGCGAAAGGTCTGCAACAGATCCGACGCCCGGAACTGCACGTAGTTCAGCACCTCCGTCACCGTGTCGCCGTGGACGAGATCCGTGATCTCGTACCCGCCGTTCCCCGAAAGGCGGATGTGCACCGCGTTCGTGTCGCCGAACAGGTTGTGCAGGTCGCCGAGAATCTCCTGGTAGGCGCCCGTCAGGAACACACCGAGGATGTACGGGTCCCCGTCGCGCCACTCGTGCAGCTCGAGCGAGGGGTTTCCTTCCTTGTCGCCGACGAACCGGTCGATCTTGCCGTCCGAGTCGCAGGTGATGTCCTGCAGCGTGCCGCGCCGCGTCGGCTCCTCGTTCAGCCGGTGGATCGGCATGATCGGAAAGAGCTGATCGATCGCCCAGCTGTCCGGCAGCGACTGGAACAGCGAGAAGTTGCAGAAGTAGCGATCGACCTGCACCGCATCGAGGTCGGCGAGGATGTCCTCGTATTCGTCGCGGTCGCGGTTCACGATCTTGAAGATCTCGTTCACCGTCGCGTGGTACATCTGCTCGGCCATCGCGCGGCCGCGCAGGGAGAGCACCCCGCTCGCGAAGAGCTGCTGCGCCCGCTCCTTGTCGAACGTCACGTCGTGGAAGATCTCCTTCACCCGCCGGCGCGCGATCTTCGGGCGCCGCACGTCGGTGTGGTCCGCCGCCATCTCGTGCAGGATCGGATGGTCGTCGTCCGTCAGCGTCGGCACGGGGACCTCGGCCACCGACTCGACGTCGATCACCTTGAGCAGCAGCAGCGCGTGGTGCGCCGTGAGCGCGCGCCCCGACTCGCTGATGATGTGCGGCATCGGCAGCTCGAGCTCGCGGCAGGACTCCGCCATCGTGTAGATGACGTCGTTCGCATACTCCTGCAGCGTGTAGTTCACACTGGCGTTCGACGTCGAGTTCGATCCGTCGTAGTCGACGCCGAGCCCACCGCCGACGTCGACGTGCGTGACGTCGACGCCGAGCGCGCGCAGCTCCGCGTAGAACCGCGCCACCTCCTGCAGCCCGGCCTTGATGTACCGGATGTCGGTGATCTGCGAGCCGAGATGGAAGTGGATCAGCTTGACGATGTCGAGCCGGCCCGCGGCGCGAAGCTTGTCCACCGCCTGCATGAGCTGCGCGGCGTTCAGGCCGAACTTCGACTTCTCGCCCCCGCTCTCCTTCCAGCGCCCGTACCCTGTCGACGCGAGCTTGATGCGAATCCCCGCGTTGGGCACGACGCCCAGCTCCTCCGCCACCGAGAGGAGCACGTCGATCTCGCTCAGCTGCTCGATGACGATGAACACCTGGTGCCCGAGCTTCTGTCCCATGAGGGCGAGGCGCATGAACTCCTCGTCCTTATAGCCGTTGCAGACGATCAGGTGCTCCGTGCTCTCGGAGAGACCGAGCACCGCCTGCAGCTCGGGCTTGGAGCCGCACTCGAGCCCGACGCCGTGCTTCGCGCCGAACTGGACGATCTCTTCGACGACGTGGCGCTGCTGGTTCACCTTGATCGGGTACACAGTGGTGTACCCGCCGGTGTAGCCGTACTCCTGGATCGCGTTCTCGAAGCGCTCGCTCAGCGCCTCGATCCGCGAGCGGAGGATGTCGGAGAAGCGCAGCAGGACGGGGAGCTGCACCCCCTGCTCTTCCAGGTCGTTCGCAAGGTCGTGCAGGCTGAGCTGCCGCTCGGGATGCTGCCGGTCAGGACGCACCACGACGTGACCACGCTCGTCGATGTCGAAGAATCCCGCGCCCCACCCCTCCACGTTGTAGAGCGCGCGCGCCTTTTCCACGCTCCACTGGTTGGCGTCGGCAGCGGCTGTCGTTTCAATCGTCTCGGTGGCCATGGAATCAAAGATAACGAATCGAGCCGTCCCATCGTCGAGCGGTCAATTACGGATAGAGCACCTCGCGACGCCACCCGTCCGCCTCCCGGAGATACAGATCCCGCTGGTGCAGGCGGCTCGGCATGTTGCGCCAGAATTCGATCCGGTGCGGAACGATGCGAAACCCCGACCAGTACGGCGGCCGCGGGACCGGCTGGCCGGCGAATCGGGTATCCATCTCCGCAACGCGCGTGTCGAGATCGGTCGGCTGCTCCATCGTCCGGCTCTGCAGCGACGCCCATGCACCGAGCTGGCTCCCGCGCTGTCGCGATGCGAAGTAGGCGTCCGCCTCCTCGGGCGACACCGGGCGCGCCACCCCTTCGACGCGCACCTGGCGCTCGAGCGGCTGCCAATGGAAGCACATCGCTGCCTTGGGGTGTGCGAGCAGCTCCCGCCCTTTGCGGCTCTCGACGTTGGTGTAGAACACGAAGCCACGCTCGTCGACCGCCTTCAGCAGCACCACCCGGGCGCTCGGCTGCCCATCGTCGCCGACGGTGGCAAGCGTGAAGGCGGTGGGCTCCGGGAGGGCGGGCGGTCCGACGGCGCGCGCCGTCGCAAGGAGCTCGGTGAACCGGATGAACGGCTCGGCGATCGGGGATTTGTCGGGCACGGCGGAAATCTACTGGACTGTGCGGACGGCGGCACAGCACTGCCGGATGATGCGGTCGGTCACTCGATCTTCCCGAGAGGCGATCCCGTCGGTATCGTCTCCCGCTGCCGCCGACTTCCCCGCCATCCCATGGATGTCACACACCCTCCGACCGCGACCGTCACCGTGATCTCCTCCGCCGGCGGCGGGCGCGCGCTCGCCGGCGCGATCCAGGACGCGGCCACGACGGTGATGCGGTGCGAGCCGACGGCGCTCGGCACGCTCCACACCGATGGCTGGGAGCGGCCGGACGTGCTGGTGCTCGACCGGACGATCGTCACCGGGATCGGACGCGAGATCCGCCGCCTGCGCCGCCGCTGGCCGACGCTGCCCGTCGTCGCGGTGAACGCGCGCGACGACGCGGACGTCGAAGCGCTCCTCGACGCGGGCGCCGACGACGCGATCGCCGCCGACTCGGTGTTGCTGCGCGCCCGTCTCCAAGCGATGACGCGCCGCGCACGGACGGCAAACGCCGGCGCGCGGATCGCCATCGGCGACGTGGTGTTCGACCGCGAAGCGCATCGCGTCTGGTGCAACGGCGCCGAAGTGCTGATGACCCCGCGCGAATGCGCCGTCGTCGACTGCCTCTTCTGGCACGCACCGGGCGCCGTCGACGTCGATACGCTGGCCAACTTCGTGTGGGGCGACGCGGCCGTCGCCCGGCGCCGCAACGTGATCGACGTCTACATCGGCTACGTTCGGAGAAAGCTCGGCGCGAGTCGCGTCGTGGAGCTTCGAACGATCCGCGGCGTGGGGTACCGCCTGGTCGCCCGTGGGTGATCCTTTAGTCTGTCGAACATAAACCATCCTCTGCCCTCACTACCGTGTTCCTCGCACGTCTGCTGTTGCCCGCCCTCCTCTCCCCAGTCCTCGCCGCGGCCGCCCAAGCTCCGGCGCCCACAAATCGGCCGGACAGCGCCGCCGTCACCCTGCTCGTACCGAGCCGCGTCTTCGACGGCATGGAGGCGCACGATGGCTGGGCGGTTCTCGTACGCGGCGAGCGCATCGCGGCGGCCGGACCGCTCGCCGCGCTCGCCGTTCCCGCCGGCGCGCGCCGCGTGGAGCTCGCCGGCACGACGCTCATGCCGGGCATGATCGAAGGCCACTCGCACCTCTTGCTGCACCCGTACAACGAAACCAGCTGGGACGACCAGGTCCTCCGCGAGCCGCTCGCGCTTCGCGTCGCGCGCGCGACCAACCACGCACGCGAAACGTTGCGAGCAGGCTTCACCACCGTGCGCGACCTCGGCACCGAAGGCGCCGGCTATGCCGACGTCGGGCTCAAGCGCGCCATCGCGCAGGGCATCATCCCGGGCCCGCGCATGATCGTCGTCACGCGAGCCATCGTCGCCACCGGCAGCTACGGACCGCACTACACCGGCGACGTCGATCTCCCGCAGGGCGCGGAGGAGGCCGACGCCGGATCTCTGGCCCGCGTCGTCCGCGACCAGATCGGCCACGGTGCCGACTGGATCAAGGTGTACGCCGACTACCGCTGGGGTCCGAACGGCGAGACACGGCCGACGTTCACGCTCGAGGAGCTGAAGCAGATCGTCGACATCGCGCGTAGCTCGGGGCGTCCCGTCGCCGCGCATTCGTCGACGGCGGAAGGGATGCGCCGCGCGACGCTGGCCGGCGTCGAGACGATCGAGCATGGCGACGCCGGCACCCCCGAGGTGTTTCGCTTGATGAAGGAGCACAACGTCGCCCTCTGCCCGACGGTCGCGGCAGGCGACGCCATCCTCCGCTATCGCGGGTGGAAGCGCGGCGATCCGGAGCCCCCGCGCATCGCCGAGAAGCGCGCGAGCATGCGCGCCGCGATCGACGCGGGCGTCACCATCTGCAGCGGCAGCGACGTCGGCGTGTTCACGCACGGCGAGAATGGCCGCGAGCTCGAGCTGATGGTGGACTACGGCCTCACGCCCGTTCAAGCGTTGCGTGCGGCGACGAGCACCGACGCCCGCGTCTTTCACCTCGACGATCAGCTGGGAAGCGTTCGTCCCGGCCTGCTCGCCGATCTGGTCGCCGTGCGCGGTGATCCGACGCGCGACATCCACGCCGTGCGCGACGTCGTCTACGTGATGAAGGGAGGCGTGGTGGCGCGCTCGGCGCCGTGACCCGTCGTCACCGCGGCGGGGTTGGGGCACGCGCACCGCGCCGTCGCGCGACGGCGTAGCAGAGCGGACCCAGCGCCGCAGCGATGCCTGCGCCGGCCAGCGCCGGAACGCCAACGTCGCCATCCGCGACGCTCAATCCGATCACGAGCAGCAGCACGAGCATTGGAGGCGTGGCGAGCATCGCCACGCCTCCGCTGCCGAGCGGGATCCGGAACGCGCCGCGCAGCGTCGGCTCGCGGCGCCGAAGCCGGAGCAGCGCGCCGAACTCCAGTAGCAGCGCCGACGAGTAGAGCAGCACGTCCGCGACCACGAGCCCACTGAACGGGAGGAGCGTGAAGGCGGAGTAGCAGACCGCGGCGAACAGCACCGCGTTGCGCGGAGTCCCGCGACGGTCGGTTGCGGCGAGCGCCCGCGGCAGCAGTCCGTCGCCCGCCATCACGAACGGGATCCGCGAGTAGGCGAGCAGCAGGGCGTTGAACAGCGCCAGCGCGCTCACCATACCGGCGACGGCGATCCACGCGCCGAGCATCGGCCCCAGCGAACCGCCCGCCCACCGGGCAATCCACGGCCAACCGCCTTCGCGCCATTGGCGCCAGTCCGTCGCCGACAGCGCGGCGAGCAGCGGCACGACGTTCCCCGCCGTCACGAGCGGCAGCGCATACGCGAGCGCGCGCGGATAGCTCCGCGATGCGTCGCGCACTTCTCCCTGCACGGTGGACGCGTTGTCCCAGCCGATGTAGTTCCACAGTGCGATCGACAGGCCGACGGCGAGTCCCTTCAAGCCATGCGCCTCGGGCGCGGCGAACGGCCGCCACGGCACATGCGACGCGTGCGTCAGCGCCACGATGGAGAGCACCGCGAACCCGCCGACGATGAATGTCCCCGCGATGATCGACGTCCGGCCCACGCGTCCCGCGCCCGCGAGGTTCACGATCGTCGCGCCCCAGATCACCGCGAGCCCGGTCACCCAGACCGCGCTTCCGCTGAGACCGGGCGCGAAGTACGCCAGGTAGGTGAGAAACAGCTTGGGGTAGAGCGCCATGTCGACGAGCGAATACATCCACGTGAGCCAGCCGTTCTGGAACGCCCACAACGGGCCGAAGGCGCGCTGCACCCAGCGGTAGTAGCCTCCTTCTTCGGGCAGCATGCTGGCCAGCTCGCCGACGATGAGACTCTCCGGCACGGAGTACACGATCGGCACCAGAAGCAGCACCAGCAGCGCCAGGCCGGGACCGACCTGGTGCACGAGCGTCTCGGTCGTGAACGCGCCGCCGGACGTGTTGAAGTAGAGGATGAAGACGAGCGACAGCGTCGTCAGGGAGCGCGTGAGCTTCATGGCGGCGTAAAGTGCCCGGTCGCTCGCGTCCCGGCAACGCGATCCGCCATCGCCAGGGTAGCCGCACGGTGGCGGGCACGGTCGCGGCGCCCGGCGGATTAGCTTCCCCATATGTCGCATCCAGTGGTTTCAGGCACCGGGCGAATGCGTCCGCCCTCACTTCCCGACGACGAGCGCCCCCGGTCCTGGCGCGAGCGCCTCGCCGCGCTGCGCTACGTCCCCGCCCTCCTCCGGCTCGTGTGGGAGACGCATCGCGGCTACACCGCCGTCATGATCGCGCTCCGTCTCGTGCGCGCCTTCGTCCCCGTGGCCTCGCTCTGGGCGGCGAAGCTCATCATCGATCAGGTCGTTCATCTCGCGCGCGTGCCCGGCGCTTCGCTCACGCCGCTCTGGCGCGTCGTCGCGTTGGAGCTGGGCATCGTCGTCACGGGCGAGATCCTCGCCCGCGCGTCGTCGCTCATCGAGTCGCTGCTCGGCGACCTGTTCTCCAATCACATCAGCGTGCGCCTCATGCGCCACGCCGCCACGCTGGATCTCGCCCAATTCGAGGATCCACAGTTCTACGATCACCTCGAGCGAGCCCGCCGCCAAACGACCGGGCGCATCGGCCTCATCGCCATGCTGCTCGGCATGGCGCAGGATCTCCTCACCCTGCTGTCGCTCGCGGCCGCGCTCGTCGTGCACAACCCGTGGCTGCTCGTCCTCCTCGCCATCGCCATCCTGCCGAGCTTTCTGGGCGAGACGCACTTCGCGTCGCTCAGCTACTCGCTGCTCTTTCGCTGGACCCCGGAGCGCCGCGAGCTCGACTACCTCCGCTACGTCGGCGCGAGCGACCGCACGGCGAAGGAGGTGCAGATGTTCGGCCTCGCCGGCTGGCTCAGCGACCGCTACGCCGCGCTCTCGCAGCGATACTACGAGGAGAATCGGCGGCTCAGCGTGCGGAAGGGCATCGTCAGCGCGCTGCTCTCGATCATCGGCACGCTCGGCTACTACGGCGCGTACGCCACCATCCTCCTGCGCGCCGTTGCCGGCGGCATCACGCTCGGCACGCTGACCTTTCTGGCCGCCGCCTTCGCGCGAAGCCGCGACCTGCTGCAGCGCCTCCTGCTGTCGGCGAGCGACATCTACGAGCAGAGTCTGTACCTGCGCGATCTGTTCCTCTTCTTCGAGATGGAGCCGACGATCCGCAGCCGCGCCGGCGCGCCGCGCGTTCCCGACCACATCCGCACGGGCTTCGTCTTCGAGGACGTCGGCTTTCGCTATCCGGGCAGCGATCGGTGGGCGGTACGGCACGTCGACCTGACCATCGCACCCGGCGAACGGATTGCGCTCGTCGGCGAGAACGGCGCCGGCAAGACGACCATCACCAAGCTCCTCGCTCGGCTCTACGAGCCGTCGGAAGGCCGCATCCTGCTCGACGGAGTCGATCTGCGCGAGTACGACCTGCTCTCCGTGCGCGAAGCGATCGGCGTCATCTTCCAGGACTTCGTCCGCTACGACATGCGCTTCGACGAGAACGTCGGCGTCGGCGAGATCCGCGGCGTCTCGGACTATCTCCAACAGGTGCGCGACGGCACGGCGGAGATGCCGGGCGTTCCGCCGGAAGCGCTGGTCGACGCTGCCGACCGCTCGCTTGCGTCGTCGCTGCTCCCGCGCTTCGCTGCCGGCTACCGTCAGATGCTCGGCCGCCGCTTCGACGACGGCGTCGACCTCTCTGGGGGGGAGTGGCAGAAGATCGCTCTCGCGCGCGCCTACATGCGTTCGGCGCAGCTGCTCATCCTCGACGAGCCGACTGCCGCGCTCGATGCGCGCGCGGAGTACGAGGTATTCGTGCGGTTCAATCAGCTGATGGCGGGACGGATGGCGGTCGTCATCTCGCACCGGTTTTCCACCGTGCGCATGGCCGATCGAATCCTCGTGCTGAGCGGCGGTCAGGTCGTCGAGGAAGGGACCCACGAAGCGCTCGTCGAGCGCGGCGGCCTGTATTCGGAGCTGTTCGAGATGCAGGCGGCGGGATACCGGTGAGGCGTGAACCGTGAGACCTGACCACCACTGCAGTCACGATTCACGTCTCACGATTCATCACGCCTTCACCCGAATTACTGCCCCGTCTTCCCTCCGCTACCGCCACCGCGGCTGAAGATCCCGCTCCCGCCCGACACCGTTCGTCCGACCAGAAACGCGCCGCCGACCGTCGCCACCGCCGCAAGCGCGCTTCGTCCCGGATCGAG
>DASXHF010000034.1:0-24940 GCA_036488775.1 Gemmatimonadaceae bacterium
GGAAGCGTGCTGACCGGCTTGCAGCTCGCATCCCACGAGCGCGTGGTGATGGCAGATGACGATGTCCGCTACGACGCGCCGACACTCCGCCGCGTTGCCGACGCGCTCGATCGTGCCGACGTCGTGCGCCCGCAGAATTACTTCGAGCCTATGCCCTGGCACGCCTGCTGGGACACGGGCCGCACGCTGCTCAATCGCATCAGCGGCGGCGACTGGCCCGGAACGCTCGCGGTGCGACGCTCGGTGCTGCGCCGCACGGGTGGCTACGACGGGCGCGCCATGTTCGAGAACCTGGAGCTGGTGCGCACGGTGCTCGCCGCTGGGGGTCGGGAGCTGGTGTTGCTCGACGCGTACGTGCTCCGACGTCCGGCGACGGCGCGACACTTCTGGTCGCAGCGTGTGCGGCAGGCGTACGACGAGCTCGCGCGGCCTCCGCGCCTCGCGGTGCAGCTCGCGATCCTTCCCACGACGGTGCTGCTCGCTGCCGTTGGCGGCTGGCCCGCCGTCGCAACGGCGGCCGTACTCACGGCCTGCGTCGCCGAGGCGGGTCGGCGTCGCGCCGGAGCACGACGTTTCTTCCCCGCACAGGCCTCGCTCATGGCGCCGGTATGGCTCGCCGAACGCGCCATATGCAGTTGGCTCGCCCTCGGCGCGCGACTGGCGCTGGGCGGCGTCCCCTATCGAGGCGCGGTGCTCCGACACGCCGCTACGCCGATGCGGGTGTTGCGGTCGCGACATGCGCCGACCGCACGGACGACGATTCATTCTCCACCGCCTCCGTCAGGACCTCGACGTCGATCGGCTTGAAGGAGCCGTTGTTCGACAGCTCGGCCGAGCACGCCGTCACACCCACGATCAGATCCATCTCTGCTCTGAGCAAGAGATAGTCGCCGGCGCGCGATCGCGGGGGGAGTATCCGCAGCTCGCCATTCGGCAGGACATCGACGTTCATGAAGACGTTGAGCGTCGTCGGAATCGCGTCCGGCGCGATCCCGAACGGCTCCAGCGCATGAACGAGATTCTCGAAGCAGCTCGGGTGATGTCCGGTCGTCCGATAAAGAATGGTGAACGTCTCGGGACTGCAGGGGGTGAGAAGGAAGTCATGCCGGCCGACGGTGTCCTCGACGATCGTCCACATCGGGCGGCTGCGGTTCGAATAGAGCGTGTGCCCGGTGGTGACGTAGATGGTGTTCGCGTAATCGATCGTGCGGCCGGACGAGAGCCATTCGCCGCGATCCTCGAGCGCAAAGGAGGTCAGGTCCGAGACCTGTTCGCCCTGCGGATCGACGATCCGAAGAAATTGACCGCGAGCGATCGTGAAGCCCGTTCCCGTTTGGGGTGCAAGGTGAACACGGTGAAGGGCGATCATCACGTCTTCCGTTGAAAGGGGCAACGCCACTCGGACTCGACGGCGCGCCCCGAATACTGCCGCGCCTCGGAGCGCTCTCCGAAGTCGGCGAGATTCGGGTTGAGTGAGCCCTGGAGAGCGACTTCTCGCTCCCTCACCATGCCACGCAGTCGCTCGAAATGTCCAGCCGCACGCAGGCGATCGAATTGCGCGTGCGGGTTGAATACCAGGGCAGGCCACTGGAAACGCCGGGCGAGACGGGAGCTCGCGGCATGAAGGCCGATCACGAACAGCGCCTGACCGGCAAAGCTGAACGCGAAGCGAGCGTCGTCCGGGTCATCGGCGACGGACGGATCCCAGGTCTCCGTAGCATCGCGTGCCTGAAGCAGCGCCAGTTGGCGCCACAATGCCTGCTCGAACACCAGCTCGTCGCGCGGAGGGCGCGCCGGAAAGACGGCGACAAAGGCGCGCAGCGGTGCGTTCGCATCGACCGGCGCAGCCAGGAACCGGCGTAGGTCGCGCGACAACGACCGCGCCGAGCGCTGAGAGCCGAGCGCACCATAGACCGCCACCTCGGCGCGACCGGCGTGAACGACGCCGCGGCCGGCAAGGCACGAGTACTCGGCATCGCCGGCAAAGGCGCGGAAGGCGGCCGCGATCTCATCGGCGCGCGTTGCCATGCGGGTCATGCGAACATGTTCCGGACCCAGTTCGGACTGAAGTGCACCTCCAGCCAACCAGGGTCGAAGCGCAGGTCGAGCCGCTCCGTGGCGCGGACGCCGATATCGCGCAACTGCAGACGGGGCGTCGGCATCGTGCTGTAGGGGAGCGGAAGCGCGAGACAACGCTCGACGTCGTCCGTGCGCGGGCCGTCGAGCACCGCCACGCCCTCTGCGGCGCGCGACCGCCAGAGTGCAAGCCATCCGCCGGCGGGCGGCGTGTCCAGCGCGGACGCCGGCACCCCAAGGTGTTCCGTCCATAGCCGCGTGCACAGCGTCCGTATGGCGTCCGCACGCCCATGTGTCTCCGACGTCATGACCACGTTCACGTCGAAGTTGCGAACGTCGCGAAAGATCCGGCGGCCGAGCCAACCGGTGAAATCGTCTCCGTAGGAGTGGAGTGACACGCCGTCGAGATTGGCGCTGCCCATGGTGAGCCACGCGTCGTCGACGATGAGCACTTTGCTGTGCACGAACAGTTGATTGACGACCCACTCGTAGTCGTCCGTCGTCGACGACTTCGCGCGCCAGAGGGCGAACAGCCCGACGCGTGGGTGCGACAGCAGTCCCGACTCACGGAGCCGCGCGTTCTGCCAGGATCGGTACGCGGTGACGTCGGGATTCTGATTGAGGACGATCACGACCTCCAGCGAATCCTCCCGCGTCAACGCCTCCGCCAGTGCCGCGATCACGCGGCGGGAGCTGAGATACTGATGCTCGACGTAGACGAGCCGCCGGGCCCGGGCGAGCGCGCCTTCGATGGCCGCGAGAATGTCCGTCCGTCCCGCGTCGTGAGAGTGCGGCGCGCCCGCCGGCGCGGTACGCGCGATTCGAATGCCGTCGCTCCCACGTGCGTCCGCCGGCCGGCATTCGAGGGCCGCGTCGTCGGCGTCGCCGACCGAGAGGTCGTTCCATAGCTCGGCGAAGATGGCGCTCAACGAATGAACAGCCGGCCCCGTGATCGCCATCGACACATCGTGCAAGGGACGCCCGCCGAGCTCCCGGTCGCCTCGTCGCGCGTCGGTCGGCGGGTGGTCCGCGTGGTCCCAGTATCCATTGACGAACGGAGAGCCGAGCAGCAGCGCCTCCCGCTCGTCGATGACGACCATCTTGGCGTGCAGCAGCTGCGGAAAGCGCTTGATCCCGCGTATCCGAACGTCGGTCGCGCCCACGCGTCGAACGGCCATGCGCAACGGAGTCGCCGTGTCGAGGAGCAGCGATTGGTTGAGGACGATGCGGACCGGGACGCGCGTCGACGCGTCGATGAGCGCCTGAAGGAGTGGGCTCCCTACGGCAGTCTGGTCGTACGTCGCTGCGTCGTCATACGCCACACAATCGGCGTCGAACGCGAGTTGGGCGATCCAAATCGATCGTCGAGCGCGTGCAATGGCGCGCAGCACCTCGCGATATGCCTCCGCGTTGTCCACGAGCCATGTCACGCGGTCATCGGCCGGCTTACGCTCGATGGGGACGAGCCGCGCGACCGTGGGGCCTGCGCCGTCACGCATGATGCGGTGCCTGGGCACCGACCAAGACCGCGGCGGATGGTGCGTCGCGATCGAGCTTGCGTCTTCGCGAGCGTCGAAGCTCCGCCCCGGCAGCGAGGAGGATCGCGACGCACAGGGGGAGCAGGTAGTAGAGTGCCCTGAACATGATGATCGCCGCTAGCATTCCCGCGCGGCTCGCGGTCGGCGCGCCCGCCGTCAACAACCCGACCAGCACGAGCTCGAACACTCCCGCGCCTGCGGGGACGTGACTGACCATCGCCACCGTCTGTGCGATCGCATATGCGGCCAGAAAGGGCCAGATGCCGGCGCGCGAATCGGCCGGAAGAAATACGTACAACACCGCTCCGGTGACGAGCCAGTCGGCCGCCGACACGGCGACCTGTGTGAGGGCGACGAATGGTGTCGGGCGCGGCACGCGCGACCAGGGCGGGGTGGCCGTGTCCACGCGTGCGCGAATGGTCCAGACGACGTACGCCAGCACGATGACCCCGAGCAGCGCGCCGAGCGGACGCTCCGCCAACTGATATGGGCCCACGGTGACCGGCGACGACGTGGCGAGAAGCGCCCACGAGCCGATGGACAGGAGACCGAGCACCGTCGAGACCGTGACCAGCGCGCTCACCCGTGCCACCGCGGCTGTGTCCAACCCGTGACGCCTGTACGCGCGAATCCGCACGGCCGTACCGGTCAACAGCGCCAGGCCGATCGACTGGCTGAACGCATTGGCGATGAACGCCGTGCCGAACGCCGTCCCATGCGAGACGCGTCCACTGCTCGTCTCGCTCGATCGCAGCGTGACCAGCTCCAGCACGCCGAGCAACAGGAAGCTGAGTGCAGTGGCGGCGAGCCCCAGAGTGACGTGGATCCAGCCGTATCCGCCGAGGCGGTGGAGCAGCGCCGCCGGCCCCAACCCGGCGAGCTCGCGCCGCAGCGCCCAGAGGCTGCCGATGAGGAGCACGAGTCGCAGGAATGCCTTCGGCCGGAAATGCTTCATGCGACGCGTCACTGAGATGGACCGGCGAGCGCGAGGTCGCCAAGGGCACGAAAAAAAGCGAGAAGCCCGACGCTCGTCGCGTCAGAGGCTTCCGCTGCACGGGCTATCAAGGCAATCGGCATGCCGATGCCGCGGCGTCGGCGCTTGCGGCCCGCGGGTGTGCAAACCAGCTTCGCGAGAGGTGATACGGCTCACCGGAATGAAAGGCGATGCTGAAGCGCAACGATCTCCCACGATGACGGCAACTCTACCGCTCCTCGCGCGAAACGCCCCCCTCTCCCCCGACGAGCGCCACAGAAAGCTGGCGGCCGTCCTTCGCGTCTCGAGCGGAAACTTCCTCGAGATGTACGACTTCATCGTGTACGGCTACTACGCCGTGTACATCGCGAAGGCCTTCTTCCCCGCCGACAGCGACTTTGCGTCGCTCATGCTGTCGCTCATGACCTTCGGCGCCGGCTACCTCATGCGGCCACTCGGCGCCATCGTGCTCGGCGCGTACATCGATCGGAAGGGACGGCGCATCGGCCTCCTCGTCACGCTCGGATTGATGGCCATCGGCACGCTCACCATCGCCGTGACGCCGAGCTATGCGACGATCGGTCTTGCGGCACCGCTCATCGTGGTCGCAGGGCGGCTGCTGCAGGGGTTGTCGGCCGGCGTCGAGCTGGGCGGCGTCTCGATCTATCTCGCCGAGATCGCGACGCCCGGACGACGCGGGTTCTATTGCTCGTGGCAGTCGGCGAGCCAGCAGCTCGCGGTCATGTTCACGGCGGCGATCGGGTTCGTGGTGACGACGATGTTGACCGGCGATCAAATGGTCGCGTGGGGCTGGCGCGTGCCGTTCATCGTCGGGTGTCTGATCATCCCGCTGATCCTCTCGCTGCGACGCTCGCTCGAGGAGACGCCGGAGTTCGCCCGACAGCAGCACCATCCGCGCAAAGGAGTGGAGGTGCTTCGCATCCTCGTGGCCAACTGGCGGGTCGTCGTCACCGGGACGCTGATCGTGGTGCTGACGACGACGACATTCTACCTCATCACGGCGTACACGCCGACGTTCGGACGGCAGGCGCTGCACCTCGACGCGGGACAGACGTTTCTCGTGACGCTGTGCGTCGGCATGTCGAACTTCGTCTGGCTTCCGATTGCCGGTGCGGTGTCCGATAGAATCGGACGGATCCCGCTGTTGCTCCTCGCGCCCGTGCTCGCGCTGCTGACGGCGTATCCGGCGATGGCCTGGCTCGTGGTGGCGCCGACCGCCGCGAAGCTGCTCACCGTGCTGCTGTGGTTCTCCTTCCTGTTCGGGGCGTACAACGGCGCGATGATCCCGTTCCTGGTCGAGCTGATGCCGTCCTCCGTTCGCACGGCGGCGTTCTCGCTCGCCTACAGCCTCGCGACGGCGATCTTCGGCGGCTTCACCCCCGCCATCAGCACCTACCTGATCGAGGCGACGGGCAACAAGGCTGCGCCCGCGCTCTGGCTGACGTTGGGAGCCGGTGTGAGCCTCTGGGGTGTCGTGCTCTCGTGGCGCGTGGTCCGCGGACGCACGACCATGGCCGGCGCGAGCGCTCCGGATGCGTCGTCCGGGTTCACTGCACCGTCGCCTCCTTGAGGCGCGGCGGCAGGTGCGGCGCGAAGTTGCACGGGATCCTCGCGGCCGGCGCGAGACAGGCCCGTCCGCGCGCCACCGCCTGCTCGATGTCGTCGAAGCCCAGCTCCGCCGACGGCAGGTCGACGTGGGCCCAGTCCCAGGTGCGATCGACTTTGCCCAGGATCCTGAACGACTCGCCTTTCGGCGTGCGATAGCGCGTCACCCAGGTCCGGAAGGCGATCCAGTCGCGCTTCGTCCGTGCGTGCCGGCGATTGCCGTCGTCGACGACGATGTCGAGCGCGCGTCCGTAGGAGTGGTTGGACGTGAGCGTGTACGTGCGCCCGCGACCCAGCGCCATGAGAAATGCCTCGCGTAGGGGAGAGCGGTACGTCGCCGTGACGTCGAGGCGGAATCCGGCCGCGCGCGCGTCGCGCAGCATCTGCTCGGCGAGTGGCTGCACGTCCGGATCGAGATCGTCGAGCGACCGGCTCGCCGCGTACTGACTGTGCGCGAACGCGCTCGGCGGCGTGGCGCGCACGCGGCGCTCGACCTCCTCCCATGTTTCGCCCGGCCGCCGCACGGAAACGTAGCCGACCCGGTAGCTGTCGACGTAGCAGGTCAGACAGCGCTTCACCTGGGTGTCGTACTTGAGGATCCGCTCGTCGGTCGAGTCGGAGATGTAGAGACGATGCGGCTCCTCGATCCCGTACGCGCGGCGCAGCAGGTCGGCTTCCTCGGCGGTGAAGGTCCGGGTGGTCGCGTAGTTGGGAATGCCGCGGCTGTCGACCCCTTCGTACGCAGACTCGTCGTCCTGGCCCACCGTGTCGGCGGGTGAGCCGCTGTGCACGGCCAGCGCCCCCGAATCGTCGACGACCGCCCCGGCGCCTCTTGCTGCTGCGCCGGATACGGGCGTGCTTTCACCGGGCCGCGTCTGTCGCCCGCACGTGCCGAGCACGCCGGCGCCGATGACCGCCAAGAGAAGGGCGAAGAGGGCGGGGTTCGGACGTCCGTTGGTGGGCACGCAGGATCTCTCTCGTCGTCGTGGTCCCCCTCGTCCAGCAGGGGTCGTTCCAACTATTGTCACGATCGACCGACCAGGTACGAGCGCTAAGTATAGAATTGCCCATGCGTCGCGGGTCCCTAGCACTGCTCGCCGAGGGTCGGCGAAACGGAATGCTCCTTGCCGCGACGTGACGGAAACCGGTCGTCGAGTCACGACCGGTCATTCTCGCATGCCCAGAGGCGACGTGACATCCAGGACCTTCGAGGATTCAGCGGGCGACGTCTGGCACGTGTTCGAGGTGCATCGCAATTCGCAGCATTCGCTGGGGGTTTCGCCGGGGCTGGAGCAGGGCTGGCTGGCGTTCGTCGGGCCCGACATCAAGCGCCGGCTCGCTCCATTCCCTGCCGATTGGGAGACGCTGCCCTCGACCGATCTGGAGCGGTTGTGTGCAAAGGCGCGCGACGTGTCGTCAGCCGCCGCGACGATGCTGGAGGATCGCCGCCGCGGGCCGCGTATCGTGCGGTCGAGGACCACGCTGGACGCGGCGCTCGACACGGAGCCACCCGCCGAAGAGCGGCGCGCGCCGCCGGCGTCGAGCTCCTCGCCGCGCGTCGATGCGACGTCTCCGGACGACGTCGAGGCCGCGGTGCGGCGCTTTGCCCACGACGCGCACTCGAACGGGCTGCAGGCGGTCGCGGCGATGATGGCGCTCAAGACGATGTTGGCGGAGCAATATCCCGAGGCGCTGGCGGCCCGCGACACGCACCGCGTGCGGCGGTGGTTCGTCGAGGCGTACTACTTCGAGCGGAACGGTTGACGTCCGGCGGCGTCAGTCGCGGTACGGCGAGTCCTCGTACGGCGACTCGTCGTCGGTGAAGAGGTCGTCGAACGACTCCTTCACGCGCGGCGCGCCATTGTCGGCGGGGACGAGACCCCGGACGAGATCGACCAGCATCGGGCTGAGATGCGCGCCATAGCGGTGGAGCACCGCGGCACGTTCGCGCTTCCGCAGCAGGAAGGCGAGGATCGGCATGTCGGCCTTCGCGCCGTTGCACTCCTGACACGACAGCACGAGGTTGTCGCGGCGGTCGTACGCCGTCTGACCGCGGCGCGGTGTGACGTGGTCGAGCGTGATCGTCGACGCAGAGACACGGCGGCCGCAGTAGGCGCAGACGGATCCGTGCTGCTTGATGAGCCACCGCTTCGTCTCCGCGTATGCGGTGCGGCTGGTGGAGCTCGACGTCAATTGTGGTTCTGCCCGACCGCGCGCTCGGCGTCTGGTCGGTCGTTTTCTTGGTGTCTTCACGAAGATGTAAGAGTCGCCGGCGAGTGACGCGGCGGCAACGGTGAAGGTATCGCGATGAGGACGATGCACGAGGGCATCCGCCACGTCGCTGAGCCGGCAGCCTTCACACGATTTATGAAATGCCGTCCTTTAATGTACACCGAATCAGGCCCTACGGTTCTGCTCGCCGCTTTGGAGCACGAGAATGGCATGGGGGTAAGAGAGCGGCCCTCTCGAGGGCTGGAGTGGCGCCTCGAGAGGCAATACTGTAGTCTCAAAGGCGGAGTCGACAGGTCCGCCATCACCACCCATCGCGGCGGAGCGTGGGCGTGCGAATTGTGCCGGTTGTCCTCTTGACGGCGCTCGTGGTGTCGGGTTGCCACAGCGGTCCGAACGCGCCTGGCTCACCATTCTCGGGCGCGGGACTCCTGACGCCCCTCTCGGACGCCGAAGAGGCGCATGACGGGCTGCTGCGCGCGGACCTCGGCCGCGCCGACAGCGTCGCGAAGCTGGGATACGCCGAGGGATTGTCGCGGCGCTTCACGAGCGACGTCGTCTACCTCCGCGGCGGATTGCCCATCCTGCGCGGCCGCAACGCGGCCCAGGCGATCCTTGCCGCCGAATCGCTGGCCACCCGTGCCGCGGTGCGATGGCAGCCCGTGCGGGCCGACGTGAGCGCCGATGGCCGAACCGGCTACACGTACGGCTACACGATCTACGGCTCGGCGGACAAAGCGCAGGCCTCGCTGCACCTCGACCGCTACATCGCCTTCTGGCGACGCGACACGTTGGGGTGGAAGGTCGCGGCCTATGCCGAAACCTACGACGCACCCCCGGCGCCGCTGTCGGTACCGCCCGAGATCGAACACTCCGTCATCCCGGACCTCCCGATGCCGCGCGCCGGTGGCGCGCTCGAGGGCATTCGCGCCGCCGACGTCGCTTTCTCGGTGATGGCGCTCCGGATCGGTACGGGCCGTGCCTTCGGCGATTACGCCGCCGAGTCGGCCCAGATCTTCTCCGCACCGGGCGAGCTCATCACCGGTCCCCGCGCGATCAGCGAAGCGTTCGGCGGGGCGGACGACAAGAGCTCGCTCGCCTGGTACCCCGTCGCGGGAGACGTCGCCAGGTCAGGCGATCTCGGATTCACCGTGGGCAACGCTGTGTTCCACGGGCAGCGCGCCGACGGCACGCCGGTGACGCGCTACTCGAAGTATCTCACGGTGTGGAAGAAGCAGCGCGATGGCGGTTGGAAGTACGTCGTCGACGGAGGAAGCGCGCGGCCGGCGGACGGGACGACCTGATCGTTCCGTGACCGGCGCCGCTGGCACCGGCGCGCGCGCCGTGCAGATTTCCGCGTATGCCCACCGCCGGCCACATCGGCCTCGTTCGTCGCCGCGTGCTCGTTGCGGCGTGTGCCGCCTTCGCGGCCTGCACGTCTGCCCCTCCGGCACCAGCGCCAGCGCCCAGACCCGCTCCGCCGGCCACACCCACGCCGACTGACGTCGAGCGTGCGGCCGCGGCGCGTGCCGATTCTCTGCGCCTGGCGCGCGCGCGCGCCGACAGTGCACGCGCCGCGCGCACAACGGCGATGCCACCCGCGCCACCCCCACCGCCTGGCCGCTACGCCGGGGTTCCGCGCCCGCTCGCCCGGAACGACACGATCGCCAAGCGCGTGCTCCGGGCGCCCGTGCGGGTCTGCGCCGGGGGTGACGTCACGCTCGGCACCAACCTCGACACCGCGTGGGCCCACATGGCCACCGAGCGAATGCGCGCGCGCTACCATCGCGACGACGCGCCCTCGTCGCTGCTGGCGCCACTGCGTCCCCTCGTCCGCGGCGCCGACGTGATTCTCGTCAACGTCGAGTCGGCGATCGGAGACGGGGCGGCGCCGTCCAAGTGCGGACCGGGGTCGACGAACTGCTTCGCCTTCCGCTCGCCACCGGCGAGCGCTGCGGCGCTACGCGCGCTCGCGCCGACGAAGGTGGTGGTCGCGAACGTCGCCAACAACCACGCCCACGACGCGGGACAACCTGGGCACGACACGACCGTCGCGTTGCTCGCGCGCGCCGGCGTCGCCGTCACCGGCGACGACACCCTCGCCACCCCGATCGCGCTGCCGACCGGTGACACGCTCGGCGTGCTTGGATTCTACACATCGCGCGAGACGCCCGATGCGCGCGACACCGCCGCCGTCCGCCGCCTCGTCGCGCAAGCGGCGGATCACTATCCCGTCGTCCTGGTCACGATGCACCTCGGCGCCGAAGGGCGCGGCGCCCAGAACACGCGTGACATGGGCGAACGGTATCTCGGCATCGACCGCGGCAACCCTGTCGCGTTCGCGGACGCCGCGGTCCGGGGCGGCGCGGCGCTCGTGATCGGGCATGGTCCGCACGTGCTGCGCGCGATGGAGTGGCGCGAGCGCGGCGCGCTCATCGCGTACTCGCTCGGCAATTTGCTGACGTATGGGCCATTCGTGTTGAAGGAGCCCCTCAACCGCAGTGCGCTGCTCTGCGCGACGGTGGCGCGCACTGGACGCGTGAGCTCGGCGTTGCTCGTGCCGACGATGCAAAGGACGGCCGGCCTATTGGAGCGCGACGGCTCGCGGCGGGCCGCGACGCTCGCGGATTCTTTGGGGCGCGTGGACTTCCCCCGCACCAGCGCGCGGGTGGACGCGCGCGGATCGCTGCGGCCGCGCGCGCGACGGTAGCGCGCGGCCGTCGCTGCTCAGCCGCCGACGCGGTGGCTCGAGTCGGCCGGCGTCTCGGCGATCACGCGCCGAGTGTCGTGCCAACGCTTGATGAGCGGCGAATAGGGGCGATCGATCTTGCTCTCGATCACGTGACCGGCAACGCTGCTCGCGTGCACGTATCGACCTTCGCCGACGTAGATGCCGATGTGGCTGACGCCGCGCTTCGTCTTGCCGAAGGTGAGCAGGTCGCCGGGCCGGAGCCGCGACGTGTCGCGCCCGATCGCAAGGCCAGTGCGTCCCTGCTGCGCTGCGGTGCGCGGCAGCTCGACGCGCAGCGTGGCCATCACGTACTGCACGAGACCACTGCAGTCGAAGCCGCGATCAGGGACCTCGCCGCCATGCACGTACCGCGTACCGATCTGCGCGCGCGCCATCGCGACGAGTGAATCGCGCAAGCTGTGCAGCGCGTCGCTCCACACCGCGAACGGCTTCGCCGACGCGAGCGCGAGACGCGGCGCGGGGACGGCTCTCGGCGCCTGCAGCGCACGTAGCGGCTCACGCGACGGTGTGGGATCGCTGAAGCGCGCCGGGGCGAGGGAGTCGGGTATCCCCTGCGCCAATGCAGGTGTCGCGAGAACGATGAGCAGCACGTTCGCAGCGACTGCACGGCGCAACTCGAAGGACGGGGGAGGGAAGGAGAGCACTGGCATCGAGCTGAACGAAGGGAAGCGCTGGTCAGCCGGCGGCGTCGCGCGGCGTCCTTCTTGACGATCGACGCTGGCAGATCGTACCGAGCCGCCTCGACCGGGTCAACCTCGGGGCAGCTCGCCAGACTCGTCTGTGATGCGCCACACATTCATGCATGTAGCGTACCCAGCGTTGTAAGTGCTTGGTATCAGCGGATGTCGAGGAGCTTGTGCGTTTGCAGGCTCAAGCGCCACTGCGGATGCGCGAGGCAATAGTCGAGCGCGGCTCGCGTGTTTGCAGCGCTCATCTCGACATCCGCGGCGTCGAGCGGCTGCAGGAAGAAATGGCGAAACTCGAGCGCGGCGAACCGCTCGGGCTGTGCGTCGGGATGCCGCTGCGGGTATACGAGCTTGAGCTCGTCGCCGCGCGTGAGCACGAGTGGCGCATCGGCTTTCGGGCTGACGCAGATGTGGTCGAGCCCGGGCGGGGGGGTCTGTGTCCCGTTGGTCTCCACCGCCACCTCGAAGCCGCGCGCGTGCAGCGCCTCTACAGCCCGGCCATCCAACTGCAACAGCGGCTCACCGCCCGTGCACACGACGAGCGGCCGCCCACCCTGTGCGCGTCCGTCACGCGTCCGCGGCCACGCCGCGAGCACCGCATCGGCGAGCGCATCGGCGGTCGCGAACTTGCCGCCGTCCGGTCCGACCCCGACGAAATCGGTGTCGCAGAACTGGCAGACGGCTTTATGGCGATCCGCTTCGCGCCCCGTCCAGAGATTGCACCCGCTGAACCGGCAGAACACCGCGGGACGTCCGGTGTTCGTGCCTTCGCCCTGGAGCGTGTAGAAGATCTCCTTAACGACGTACGTCATTCGGTGGCTGCGTGTAGACGGCCGGGTCTTTCACGCCGGCGTCGGAGAATCCTTTGAGCCGCAGCGTACACGCATCGCAGCGCCCGCACGCTTCGCCGTCCGGGCCCGGATCGTAGCAGCTCAGAGTGAGAGCGTAGTCGACGCCGAGGGTGCGGCCGAGCTCGACGATCTGCCGCTTGGTGAGATCGAGCAACGGCGCCTGAATGCGGATCGGCGTCGTGCCTTCGACACCGCCGCGTGTGGCGAGATTCGCCAGACGCTCGAATGCGGCGACGAACTCCGGTCGGCAGTCGGGATAGCCCGAGTAGTCGAGCGCGTTGACGCCGATGAAGATGTCGCTCGCGCCGAGCACCTCGGCCCAGGCGAGGGCGAAGGAGAGAAAGATCGTGTTGCGCGCTGGCACGTAAGTGATCGGGATGCCGTGCTTGATCGCCTGCTCGGAGCGGTCCTTGGGGACCTCGATGTCCGCGGTGAGGGCCGAGCCGCCGAAGGTGCGCAGATCGATGTCGACGACGACGTGGTCGGTGACGCCGTAGTGCTTCGCGACGCGGCGCGCCGCGTCGATCTCGGGCGCGTGGCGCTGTCCGTAGCGGAAGGTCATCGCGTGGACGTCGAAGCCGCGCCGGCGCGCGAGTGCGAGCATCGTCGTCGAGTCCAGACCGCCGGAGAGGAGGAGGATGCAGGAGGGTGTCGAAGGCACGACGAAAACTACAACATCGCGGAACGGCAGGACGATAATCCGCGCGCCTTGTCCATTTCGGGCAACTACGACGTGAGTCCCGAGCGGCCGGTCGAACAGTTCCGCGTCATCATCCTTCCCTACAGCCGTTCACTCAGCGCTGCACGCAGATCCTCGATCAGGTCGTCCGCATGCTCGAGCCCGATGGAAACCCGCAGCAGATTGTCCGGCGCGGCGGTACCCGGCCCTTCCACCGACGCGCGGTGCTCGATGAGCGATTCCGTCCCACCGAGGCTCGTGGCGCGCGTGAACAGGGTGAGCCGCCGCGTGAGCTCGAGCGCGGCGCGCTGTCCGCCTCGAACGCTGATGCTCATCATGCCGCCGAAGTCGCTCATCTGCCGTCGGGCGATCTCGTGGCCCGGATCCGACGGGAGACCCGGATAGTGTACAGCCTCGATCGCCGGATGTGACGCCAGGAATTCCGCGACGGCGCGCGCGTTCGCGCAATGCGCGCGCATACGCCAGGGCAGCGTCCGGATCCCGCGCAGCAGCAGCCAGCAGTCGAATGGCGACGGCACCGCACCGGCGACTTTCTGAATCGTCGAGAGCCGCTCGGACAGCTGGTCCGCCGTGCGCATGACCAGCGCGCCACCGAGCAGGTCGCTGTGGCCGCCGAGGTACTTGGTCGTGGAGTGCATGACGGCGTCGGCGCCGAGCTCGAACGGACGCTGCAGCACGGGCGTCGCCCACGTGTTGTCCACCATGCAGCGCGCGCCGACCGAGTGCGCCAGCTCGGCGAGTGCCGCGATGTCGACGACGCGGAGCAGCGGGTTGGAAGGAGTCTCCACCCACACGAGCTTCGTCGTCGGCCGTAGGGTGCGGCGCACGGCGTCGAGATCGGTCATGTCGACGACATCGACCTCGAGACGCCAGCCGACGAAGATCTCGCGCAACTGACGAAGCGTGCCGTAATACGCGTCGTGCGGAGCGACGACGTGATCGCCGGGCGCGAGCGCCTGGAACGCCGCGTGGGTGGCCGCCGAGCCCGACGCGAAGGCCAGTGCCGCCGCGCCGCCTTCCAGCTGGGCGAGCGCGGCCTCGAGCGCCTTGCGGTTCGGGTTGGAGGAGCGGGTATAGACGTGCCCCGCCCGATAGGTGCCATCCGGATCGCGCTCGAAGGTCGTCGAGAGGTGGATGGGCGGCGCGACGGCGCCGGTAGAGGGATCGGCCGCATGGCCCGCGTGGACCGCGAGCGTCTCGAGGCGCATGTTTCGAAGGCGTGAGGGGCGAACGTGCCGACGGCGGAAGATATCGGCCGTCGGCACGATGCAACATGCCGCCCCGCTCACGCGTACCAAGGCCGGCACCCCTTCGTGCCGCCCCACGATTCACCTCACCGAGGACATACCGTGCTGCGATTCCGCACGCTCGCCCCGCTGGGCGCGCTGACCTTCCTTCCCATGGCGCTCGCCGCGCAGGGCGCCATGAACGGCTCGACGGCGGCTGCCGCTCCCGCGCCGCTCCCGCTCAAGTACTCCGGCCCGCCGACGTCGGCCCCGATCAGCGCCGGCGATCTGATGACGCGCCTCTACATCTTCGCCGACGACTCGATGATGGGGCGTGAGGCGGGCACACCGGCGCACATGAAGGCCACCGCCTACATCGCGAGCCAGGTCGAGAAGCTCGGACTGGTCCCCGCCGGCGACAACGGCACCTACTTCCAGAACGTCCCGTTCATCTCGCGTCGTTTCGACCCCAACACGACGCTCACGGTGGACGGTGGATCGCTGGTCGGGATCACGGACTTCGTCGCGGCTCCATTCCGCGGCGCGGTACCCCGCGCGCTCGACGGCGTGCAGGCGGTGTACGGCGGCACGCTGGGCGACACGGCGCACGCGATCACGGCCGAACAGGCGGCCGGCAAGCTGGTCGTGTTGTCCGGCGCGGGGAATAACATGGTGCGCATCACGCCGGCGTCGCCCCTCGCGCATGCGGCAGCGGTGGCCGTCGTGATCGGTCCGCAGCTCGGTGCCGCGCAGCTTGCGGCGGGGCGCACCGCGTCGTTCACCCTGAAGCCGGCTGCGAATGCGCCGGCGGTGCCGGTGACGCTCTTCGTCACACGCGCCGGTGCGGAGCGACTTCTCGGCGCCTCCCTCGACGGTCTGGCAGTCGGCGCCGCGGGCAAGACGGTGCAGGGCAATCTGCGATACATCGAGGCGCCCGCCCCAACGCGCAACGTCGTCGCCGTCTTACCTGGTGCGGATGCCCGCCTGAAGGGAGAGTACGTAGCCGTCGGCGCGCACAGCGATCACATCGGCCTTCGCGCAGCTGGCCCGGTGGATCACGACTCGCTGCACCTCTACAACGCGAAGCGCTGGTTCGCGACGGAGAATCCAACGGGCGCGCGGCTCACGCCGGAGCAGCAACAGCAGATGCAGGCGCGCATCGCTGGCATTCAGCTGAACTACGACAGCGTGCACGCCGCACGGCCGGCGCGCCGCGACTCGATCAACAATGGCGCCGACGACGACGGGTCGGGAACGGTGACGGTCCTCGAGGTGGCGGAGGCCTTCGCGAAGGGTCGCGTCAAGCCGAAGCGCTCGATCCTCTTCGTCTGGCACACGGGCGAGGAGAAGGGCCTGCTCGGCTCACGCTATTTCACCGACAATCCGACGGTGCCGCGCGATTCCATCGTGGCGCAGATCAACATCGACATGGTGGGTCGAGGCGCGGCGCGCGATCTCGCTGCGGGGAGCGATCGGTACCTGCAGCTCGTCGGCTCGCGTCGCCTGTCGACGGAGCTCGGCGATCTGACGGAGGCGGTGAACAAGACGGAACCGGCGCCGTTTGCCTTCGACTACACCTTCGACGCGAACGGTCATCCGGAGAACATCTACTGCCGGAGCGACCACTACAACTACGCACGCTACGGGATCCCGGTGGTGTTCCTGACGACCGGCCTGCACGGCGACTATCACCAGGTCACCGACGAGCCGCAGTACATCGACTACCCGCACATGGCGCGCGTGGGCCAGTTCGTGTTCGATCTCACGAAGCGGGTGGCGGATCTGGATCATCGGCCGGTGGTGGACAAGCCGAAGCCGGATCCTAATGGCGCGTGCAGGCAGTGAATGAAGACGGTGAATCGGTGAGTCGGTGAGTCGGTGAAACGGCTGGTGACTCGGTGACTCAAAACCGAATGGCCACGACCCGCGTGGAGATCTCTCGCAGGATTCTCCACGCGTGTCGTGGCCATTGCCGTTGAGTCACCGAGTCACCAGCGGATTCACCGTTTCACCGACTCACCTATTCACCCACTCACCCACTCACCCACTCACCCACTCCACTCACCGATTCACCGTCTCAAGCCGTCCTCAGCCCGCCAACCAGCTGCCTGAGTTGCGTCGATCCCTCCAGCAGATGATTCGATGCTGACGTCATCTGCTCGGAGGCGGCGCTCTGCTCCTCGGCCGAGGCGTTCACCTGCTGCGCGGCTGCGGCGTGGCCCTCGGCCGTCTTGGCGATCGACTGGAGGCCCGTCGCGGCGTTCGTCGCCGCGTCGGCGTTCGCGCCGGCGGCGCTCGTCACGCCCCCGGCCGCGACGCGAGTGCGCTCGGCCGCCTGCGCGATGATCGCCAGCGCGGCGTCGATCTCGCGCGAGACCGTTTCGATCTCGCCGACCCGCGCCGTGCTGGCTTCCATCGCCCGAGAGCTGCTCGTCACGCGGCTCGTCACGATTCCCGTCATCTGGACGATCTCGTCCGCCGCCTTCTGCGATTGCTCGGCGAGCTTGCGCACCTCGTCGGCGACCACCGCGAAGCCGCGGCCCGCATCGCCCGCGCGCGCCGCCTCGATCGCGGCGTTCAGCGCGAGCAAGTTCGTCTGTTCGGCGATCGAGCTCACCGTCTGCACGAACCGGTTGATGTCGGCGGCCGTCGTGTTGAGCGCCACGACCTCCTTCGTCGCGCTCTCCACACTCCTCTTCACGTCCTTCAGGATGCCCAGTGCCCGGTCGATCTCGATGCGCTTCTGACCGGCCTGCGCCTCGATGTCGCGGGCGAGCGAGTTCACCTCGGACGAGCGCTCCATCACGCTGGCCGCCGCCTCGCGGATCGCCTGCAGCGCTTCGTCGACCGTGCGGAGCTGACTCACCTGCTGCTCGGCACCGTACGACACTTCCGTCATCGCGCTGGCCATCTGTCCCGCCGAGAGAGAGATCTGCTCCGAGACGGACGCCAGCTGGTGCGCCGAGCTGGCGACGTTCTCCGCCGTCACCACCGCGACCGCGACCACCTTGGACAGCGAATCGCCGGTCTGGTTCATCGCGTTGGCGAGGATCTGGAATTCGCCCGGCAGCGTCGCCGTGGTGCGCACGGTGAGGTCGCCCTCGCTGAGCGACCGCGCGTGCCGCACGAGCAGGTCCAGGGGCGTGCTGATGGAGCGCACGGTGAACACGACCACGACGAGACCGATGAGCGCCGCGAAGGAGATCAGCGCGACGAAAGCGGCCGAACGCTTATTGGCGTCGCTCGAGAGGCGCTGCGAGACGGCGGCAACCTTGGCGGCTTTGAGCCGGCCGAGATGTTCGATGTCGGCGAGCAGCGACGCCACCGCCTCGCGGGCGCGGTTCGCCTCCTGATGCGACTCGGTGGCGCGCCCGAGGTCGGTCAGGCGATGCGCGAGCGCGTAGCGGTTCTCGATTGCCGAGAATCGCGAGTCGATCGAGGCGATGACGCTCACCTCTTCCTCGCGACGGATGGCGGCATTGTCCGACGTGCGGCTGAGCCGTGCGTTCATCGCTCGCTGGACCAGGTGGGCGTCGCGGCCGTTGCGGCGAAAGGCGAGCAGGGCCGACGAATCGCGCGTCTCCACGTAGCGGCTCGCCGCCTCGAGTGTCTGCCCGACGTCGGCGGACAGCTGCGCGCTCTGCCGCGCCTCCTCCTGAACACCCTCCAGCGTCGCGGCGACGGAGGTCGCCATCTGCGTCATCGCACGGCGCGCAAACACGCCGGCGACGACGAGCAGGATGCCCAGCACGGCGAAGCCGAGCACCAGGCGGTGCCGGATCGTGTTCCTGCCACGGAGCATCGCGCTCATCGGCGTCTGCCTCCCCCCTCTGCCAGACGCAGCACGCCGTGGTCGATGCGGGTCATCACGACGCCCTTGCCCACGGGATCGCCGTCGTCGCGAAAGTAGATGGCGCCGGTGACGCCGGCAAACGGCTTCTCCGCCGTGAGCGACGCGAGGTAGTCGCGGATCTTCGCGCGGTCGGCGCCGACGTTCTGCGTCGCCTGATAGAGCAGCTTCGTGGCGTCGTATGCGAGCGCCGCGTTGTTGTCGGCCTCCATGTGGTATTTCTTCATGAACGCGGCGACGAACCGCTGTGCTTCCGGGCGGGGATCTTCCGCCGAGAACGGCACACCGGCAAAGACACCTTGTGAGCGCACGGTGTCCACCGAGAGTCCGCTCCAGCCGTCACCGCCCATGAGATCCACTGCAAGGTGCTGCCGGCGAACTTCCTTGAGGAAGGCGAGCCCCGACTGATCGGTGCCGGCGACGAACACGACGTCGGGCTTGCGTTGCTTGAAGAACGAGACGTACGGCTCGAACGGTTGCGAGTCGCTCTCGGCGATCGGATCCATGCTGATCACCTCGCCCGCGAAGCCGCGCTTGAACGAGTCGGCCAACCCGCGGCCGTAGGTGTTGTTCTCGTAGAGAATCGCCGCGCGGCGCAGACCGATCCTGGTCGCGAAGCGCGCGATGTCGATGCCATTCGTCGAGTCGCTGGACACGACGCGAAACGCCCACGGCGAGATGCCCGTGAGCGCGGGAGAGGTTGCCGTGGTCGCCACCGCGGCGAGGTGGCCGTTGTAGACCTGCGCCGCCGAGACCATGGCGCCGGAGTTCACATGTCCGACGACGGCCGCGACATCGGCCGAGTCGACGAACTCCTGCGCGATCCGGCTCGCCTTCTGTCCGTCGCCCTCGTCGTCCCGCCAGATGATGCGGAGCGGATGACGCTGTCGCTCGGGAAGCGCGTTGATCTCCTCGACGGCGAGCTCGATGCCGCGGCGATTCATCTGGCCGTATCCCTGCTTCCAGGGACCGGCGGCGCCCAGCGTGATGGAATCGGATGCTCCGCGCGAGCAGGCGGTCAGGAGCGCGAGCAACAGCAGTCGCTTCGTCAACGAACGATCAGGCTCGGGGCAGGAACGGTTCGCCGGCGGCTTCGCCGAGCGGTACAGTGATGACGAGAGGGATCGCACAGGCGTCACGGCGTCGGTCGCGGATGGGACAGGATGGTACGGGTTGGCACTGGCACCGTAACTGCCTTTGATGGCCGGATATGAAGGTTCTCGTCACCGGCGGCACGGGCGTGGTGGGCGGCGGCATGGTCACCGAACTGCTGCGGCGCGGACACATCGTGGTGCTGCTCTCCCGCCACGCCGAGAGCGACGCGAGACGGTGGCCGTCCGGAGTCGCGGCTCGCCCCGGCGACGTAGCCGACGCTGCCTCGATTCGCGAGGCGGCCGCCGGCTGTGACGCGGTCATCCACCTGGCCGGCATCGTCGACGAGAACGACGGCGCCACGTTCGAGGCGGTGAACGTGCGCGGCACGGCGAACATGCTCCGCGAGACCACGCGCGCCGGTGTGCGACGCTTCGTGTACGTCTCCTCGCTGGGCGCGCCGACGGGCGAGTCCGCCTACCATCGCTCCAAGCGCGACGCGGAGGCGCTGGTGCGCGGCTTCGCGGGTGCGTGGACGATCGCGCGACCCGGCAACGTATATGGTCCGGGTGACGAGCAGATTTCCCTGCTGCTCCGCATGGTGCGCGGACCGATCCCGGTGGTGCCGCGCATCGGCGACGGCGATCAACCCATTCAACCGCTCTGGTGGGAGGACGCCGCGCAGGCGCTGGCGTCCATCGTCGAGCGCGACGATCTGAGCGGACGCGAGCTCGATCTCGCAGGCGTGGAAGTCACGTCGCAAAACGACCTGCTGGCGCGCCTGCAGCGGATCACGGGATGCGAAGTGCACAGCGTCCAGGTGCCGGAGTTCATCGCCTCCGTCGGCGCGAAGCTGGTGTCGCTGGTCGGGTGGGACGTCTCGCTCAACGACGACCAGCTGCAGATGCTGCGCGAAGGGAGCGCGATCGCTCCCGGTGCCGAGAACGCGCTGATCGGGGTGCTGGGCATCACGCCCACTCCACTCGATGCCGGATTACGGCGTCTTGCCGACCTGCAGCCGGAGCAGCTTCCCGCGGACGGCGTGGGGACGTTGAAACGCAAGCGCTACTGGGCGGACATCGAACGCTGCACACATTCACCGGACGCGCTGTTCGCGCGCTTCCGCCGGCACTTCGACGATGTGACGCCGGTCTTCGTGGACGTCGGCGCCGAGCCGTCGACGAATGACGGCATCGAGCAAGGTGAGACGCTCACCCTGTCGCTGCCGATGCGCGGCCACGTCCAGGTTCGCGTCGCCGAGCTGGAGCCGCGTCAGGCGACTCTCCTCACGGTGGAAGGTCATCCGCTCGCCGGGGCCGTGCGATTCATCTGCGAACAGCGAGGCGCCGCGGTGCGCTTTCAGGTCGAGGTGTTCGACCGTCCGTCGAACGTGATCGACCTGATCGCCATGCGCACGCTTGGCGATCGCCTGCAGGACGCGACCTGGCGACAGGTGGTGGAGCGGATGGTGGCGCACAGCGGCGGACATGCGCCGGCAGGGGTGCAGCACGCGACGGAATCGCTGGACGAGGAAGAAGCACGGCTCATCGAGCGATGGCTGGAGGAGGTGAGCGTACGTCTCCAGCGGGACGAAAACGCCGCGCGAATCGCGCGCGCGCGCTGATCAGCGCGTCGCTCGCTCGGCCTCGTCCCAGATGACGTCCAGCGGCCGCGATTGGCAGTGCTCGCCGCAGCCGAGCCGATAACGGTTGCGCGCGAACCAGCGGTAGAACTTGTCCGCGAGCGTGCGCACGAACGGGATCTTGAACAGCCAGGAAATCAGCCGGCCGCGCGGCAGGATGTCGAGCAGCTGCTCCACCGCCGCGGCGCCCTGCCAGGTCGTCCCGTCCTTGGCCACCAGCTGGAGTGCGTCGGCGTACGCATGCGCCGGAATCCACGGGAAGCGCGCCATCACACCCGGCTGCTGCGACGGCACGACCTCGAGGCGCTGATGCCGGTCCCATTTGCGCAGCGCGTTGGCGAGCCGCGTGCACACGCGACAGTCGCCGTCGTAGACGACGGTGTACGGACGTCCCAGGCCCGGGCTGTCGGCATCCTGGCCGGCAACGGTGAAGCGGACTACCGGAACCGTCATGCGCCTGCTCCGGTTGGCGCGTGGTGCTCGTGTTCGTGCTCGTGCTCGTGCGGCGACAGCTCGCTCGCCGCGGCGATCTCTATGTGCGGTGGATGCGTGAGGGTCGCGTGCACCGTGCACAGCTCCGCCACCCGCTTCGCCGCCGCGATGCGATTCGGCGGAAGCGACGGCCAATCGAAGAGCAGACGGATGTCCGAGACGCGGTGCGGATCATCCGCGAAGCGCCACTGCACTTCGATGGTGAGATCGTCGACCGGCACCTTGGCGTGCGTCGCCCACGAGTACAGCACGGAGTAGGTACAGAACGCCAGCCCGCTCGCCAGCATGTGGAACGGCGAGTACTGCATGTCCGCCGTCGGCGCCTCGATCGTCAGAGCGCCCGGCGTAGGCTCGAGGCGGATCGCGTCGTCGCTGAGCAGCGTGATCTTCATGCGGGGCGGGGGTGCAAGGAACAGACCGAGTAGTGCTGGTGAACTGTGAATCGTGAACCGTGAAGCGTGACGGCGTCAGCAGTTGCCGTTCACCATTCACCGTTCGCCGTTCGACGGCGCCGGCTGCTGCTGCGTCAGGCAATGCAGCGTCCCGAATCCCCACACCAGGTCCACGGCGTGCACGCCGATGACGTCGCGATCCGGCATGAGCTCGGCGATCGTGTTGAGCGCGACACGGTCGTTGCGGTCGTTGAAGGTCGGCACGAGGACGACGCCGTTCGCGATGTAGAAGTTCGCGTAGCTCGCGGGCAGCCGGTCGCCGTGCATCGTCACGGGACGCGGGTAGGGCAGCTTCACCACGCGCAGCGTCCCCTCGCCCGCGCCGGCCAGCTCGAGGCGGCGCATGTTGTCCACCGAGCGTCGATGATTCTCGTCCGCCGGGTCCTCCTCGTACGCAAGCACGATCACGTCGGGCGCGACGAATCGCGCGACGTCGTCGACGTGACCATGCGTGTCGTCCCCGACGCAGCCTTCGCCGAGCCAGATCGTCTCCCGAATGCCGAGATAGTCGCGGAAGGCGCGCTCGTAGCCGGCGCGGTCGAGCCCTGGATTGCGCACCTGGACGTCGGACAGGAGCCACTCCTCGGTCACCAGCAGGGTCCCTTCACCGTCGGTCTCGATCCCGCCGCCTTCGAGCACGAGTCGTTGGCCATTGTCAGGCCGCTTCGGCTCGACGCGGGGCAGCTTGGTGATCTGCTCGATCGCCTGGCCGACTTCGGCGTCCCGCGCGAAGTTGGGATACTTCGCCCAGGCATTGAACGCCCAGTTCATGAGCACGACGCCTCCCCTCTCATCGTGCACGAAGGTCGGCGCGGAATCGCGGAGCCAGACGCGATCGGTCGGGACGACGTGCAGCCGCACGTTCCGATCGACGCCATGGGCCGCGAGATGCTGGGCGGCTAACGCCTTCACCCCCTCGTCGTGACAGAGAATCTCGACGCGTTCGTATCTGGCCAGCACCCGCGCGATCTCGGCGTACACCCAGAGAACGGCACCGAGCTTCCCGGGCCAATCAGGCTCGTGGTGCGGCCAAGCGATCCAGGTCGCGGCGTGCGGCGACCATTCCGGGGGGAAGACGTAGGGAGGGGGCATTTGAGTGAATCGGTGGGTGGATAAATCCGTGAATCGGTGAGTCAGTGAATCGGTATGGCGGCTGGTGACTCGGTGACTCAACCCCGAATGGCTACGACCAGCCTGGAGCCTTCTCGACGCATCTCCACGCCGGTGGTGGCATGTGCCGTGGAGTCACCGAGTCACCAGCCGTTTCACCGTTTCACCGATTCACCGACTCACCGGTTACCGTTTCACCGTTTCACCCGCCAGCCCTACGCCTCAGAATATCGACAGATTTATATACTTACGCGGATTCTTCTTGAGATCCGCCAGCACCGAATCCGCCTGTGAGACGAGTCCGCGGAAGTCGCGGTAGAGCAGGGTATCCTTGAGCAGGCGGCCCGCGTTGCCCTCGCCGCGCTCGATCCCCGCCACCAGATCGTCCGCGCGCTTGCTCGTCTGATCGAGATTCGCCGCGATCCGCGCCAGGCTCGCGCTCGACGTCTGGAAGTTCCTCATCGTCGAGTCGATGCGCGCCGAGTCGATCGCCGAGGCCGCGCGGCGGAAGGCGCTCATCGTCGCCGTCAGATTGCGGTTCTGCTCCGCCGCGATCACGTTCAGCTGCGCCGACAGCTGCGCCGCGTTCTGCGACAGCACCGCCGCGTTGGCGAGCGACCGGCGGATGTCCCGCACGCCCCCCGCCGCGAACAGCTCGGCGTTCAGCGTCTTCGTCATCGTGTGCACCGTGCCCGCGATCGAGTCCACTTTGTTCTCGATCGCCTGGATGTCCGTCTCGCCGGGCCCCACCGGCACCGTGTCGCCAGGCGCGAAGTAGATCTTGCTCGGCCCCTTCGGCGTGAGCGCAATCGCCGCGTCGCCAAAGATGCCGATCGGCTTCACGCTCGCCGCCGAGTTCTTCGGCACCTTCACGTCGTTGTTGATGCGGAAGAAGACGTCGAGATAGCCGTCGTCGCGGAGCTTGACGTCGCTCACCGCGCCGACGTTCACCCCCGCGAGCAGCACCTGCTGGCCGGGCTTCAGGTTCTGGCCCCACGCGAACTTCGCATACAGCGGATAGCCCGACGACAGTCCCCCGCGCACCAGCCACAGGGTGCCGAGCAGGACGATCGCCAGCGCGGCGCTGAGAAAGACGCCGACCAGGACTTCGTCGCGACGTTTCATGTCTGTAGGTAAGGGGCGAAAAGCGCCGCAGTCAACGTATCGAGGATCAGAATCGCCACGGAGGTGATCACGACTGCCTTGGCCGTCGACCGACCGACCCCCTCGGCCCCGGCCTCCGTCACGAATCCCTCATACGAGCAGATGAAGGCGATCGCCCCGCCGAAGAACGTCGCCTTCATCAGCGAGTAGACGACCTGGAAGGTGCCGAACCCGAGCCGCACGCCGGCGATGAAGTCTTGCTTCGTCACCGCCGTCACGTAGACGGACACCAGATAGCCGCTCAGCAGCCCCGTGGCGTCGGCGAAGATGACCAGCGCGGGAAGCATGATCAGCGACGCGAGCAGCCTGGGGACGATCAGAAACGCCACCGGGTCGTACGACAGCGTCTCGAGTGCGTCGATCTGCTCCGTGACCCGCATCGTTCCGATCTCGGCGGTCATCCGCGCGCCCACCCGCCCCGTGAGCACCAGCCCCGTGAGCAGCGGTCCGAGCTCGAGCACCTGCATCAGTCGCACGGATA
>DASXHF010000039.1:0-33016 GCA_036488775.1 Gemmatimonadaceae bacterium
CGAAGCGCCTCGCCCCGCACGTCCCAACCAAGACCGGGATGATTCTCGGCATGGGTGAGACCAACGAAGAGATCGTCGCGGTGATGAAGGACCTGCGCGCGGTCGACGTCGACATCCTCACCCTCGGCCAGTACCTCCGTCCGTCGGACGCGCACATCGCGCTCGACCGCTACGTCACCCCCGACGATTTCCGACGCTTCTACGACATCGGGATGTCGCTCGGCTTCCGGCACGTGGAGAGTGGACCGTTGGTACGGTCGAGCTACCACGCATGGGAGCAGGTGCAGGCGGCGGGCGTTTGACGTTCGGCGACGAAATCGACACTCCGCGCACAGAGACCCTCATGACGCCATCCACAGTGGCCGCCAAGAAGAAACCGGAATCCGCGTCGAAGCCCGACGCTGCGCTCAACATGGAGCTGCTGCACTCGATGCTGCTCCAGCGGCGTTTCGAGGAGCGCACCGCCGAGGCGTATGCGCTCGGCAAGATCGGCGGCTTCTGTCACCTGTACATCGGCCAGGAGGCGGTGAGCACCGGGACGCTCAGCATGCTCCGCCCCGACGACTACGTCATCACGACGTATCGCGATCATGGACAGGCGCTCGCGCGCGGCATCAAGCCGCGCGCGATCATGGCCGAGCTGTTCGGCCGCGTCGACGGTTGCTCGCGCGGCAAGGGCGGTTCGATGCACCTGTTCGACGCGAACGCGAACTTCCTCGGCGGCCACGGCATCGTCGGGGGTCACGTGCCGCTCGCGACCGGGGTCGGGTTCGCGATCAAGTATCGCGGCGGCGACCAGGTCATCGTCTGCTTCATGGGCGAGTCGGTCGTGAACACCGGCGCCTTCCACGAGGCGCTCAACATGGCGGCGCTGTGGAAGCTGCCGTGCGTCTTCATCATCGAGAACAACCGCTACGGCATGGGCACGGCGCTCGAGCGTGCATCGGCGATTCACGACATCTACGAACGCGGCGCCGCCTACAACATGGCCCGAGCCCAGTGCGACGGGCAGGACGTCTACACGGTGCGGCAGGCGGTGGGCGAGGCGGTCGAGCGCGCCCGCAAGGAGCAGATGCCGACGCTGCTCGAGATCCGCACCTACCGCTTCATGGGTCATTCGATGTCCGACGCCGTGAGCGGGACCTACCGCACGAAGGCGGAGCTCGAGGAGTACATGAAGCGCGATCCGATCACGCTCCTCAGCACGCGCATGCGCGAGAACGGCGAGCTGACGGACGAGCAGCTACAGAAGATGGACGCCGAGATCAAGGCCGTGGTGCAGGACGCGTGGGACTTCGCCGACGCGAGCCCTGAACCGCCGCTCGAGGCGTTGTACGAGGATGTGTACGTGGATTCGCATACATGAGCGCACGCGGTGAAACGCAGCCATAAGCGAAAGCCGTAAGCCTGGAGCTCTGAGCCGTACCGCGCCAAACGCGGTCTTGCTCGCGGCTCGCTGCTTACAGCGTTGGCTTACGGCTGGATTTCACGCCGTTTCATCAATCCAACGATTCAATCGGCACCTAATGCCAATCATCACTTACCGCGACGCCCTCGGCCAGGCCATTCGCGAGGAGATGCAGCGCGACGACCGCGTGTTCCTGATGGGCGAGGAAGTCGGCGTCTATCAGGGCGCGTACAAGGTCTCCAAGGGATTCCTTCAAGAGTTCGGTGAGATGCGCGTCGTCGACACGCCGATCACCGAGCTCGGGTTCGCCGGCGTGGGGGTCGGGGCCGCCATGGTTGGGCTGCGACCGGTCATCGAGTTCATGACGTGGAACTTCGCGCTGCTCGCGCTCGACCAGGTGGTGAACGCCGCCGCGAAGATGCTGTACATGTCGGGCGGACAGTTCAACATCCCGATCGTCTTTCGCGGCCCGAACGGGGCGGCGCTGCAGCTCGCGGCCCAGCATTCCCAGGCGTGGGAGTCGTGGCTGGCACACATACCCGGACTCAAGGTGATCGCCCCGGGCACTCCGTACGACGCGAAGGGATTGCTCAAGAGCGCCATTCGCGACGACAACCCCGTCTGCGTCCTCGAGGGGGAGATGCTATACAACACGAAGGGTGAAGTCCCCGACGCGGAGTATCTGATACCGCTCGGCAAGGCCGACCTAAAGCGGGAAGGACAGCACTGCACGATCGTCACCCACGGCAAGATGGTGCTCGTCGCGATGCAGGCGGCCGACCAGCTCGCGAAGGACGGGATCACGATCGACGTCGTCGACCTGCGCACCGTCCGTCCAGTCGACGTGGATGCGATCGCCGAGTCGGTTCGCAAGACGAATCGGTGCGTCGTACTGGAAGAAGGGTGGCCGATCTGCGGTGTCGGGGCGCAGGTGGTGGACTTCGTGCAGCGCGAGTGCTTCGACAGTCTCGATGCGCCCGTCGTGCGCGTGCACCAGGAAGACGTCCCGATGCCCTACGCGAAGAATCTCGAGCGTGCCGCGAAGCCCGATCTCCCGAAGACGATCGCGGCGGTGCGCAAAGTCATGTATCTCGACTGAGCCGGCGAGCCCAATCATGGCAACCAAGGTGTTCATGGAAGCGCTCTCTCCCACGATGGAGGAGGGGCGGCTGGTCAAGTGGCTCAAGAACGAGGGCGACGCGGTCAAGAGCGGCGACGTCCTCGCCGAGGTCGAGACGGACAAGGCGATCATGGAGCTCACGGCGCGCGGTGACGGCGTGCTGCGCAAGCGGTTGATCGCCGAGGGAGACTCGAAGCCGGTGGGCACTCTCGTCGGCGTGATCGCCGCACCGGATGAGAACATCGACGCGGTTGTGGCCGGCGCTGGTGGTGGAGGTTCGGCGACGGCGGCAGCGACCGCGGCGCCCAGCAGCGGCGGGACGGCGCCCGCACGGCAAGGCGACCCGGTGCCTGCGCCGCAGGTCAATCCGCAGCGGAGCACGGGGCCGTCGCAGGGCGCGCCGGCACCGCAGCCACCTGCCGCCCCATCACGGCCCGCGCCCACCATCGCTCCCGCTGCGGCCGGGCCGGCATCGGCGCCGCAGCCGGTTGCGGCGCACAGCGGCAACGGCGGCGGGGATGGAAGTGCCGTGCGCTCCTCACCGCTGGCTCGGCGGCTCGCCAACGAACGCGGCGTGAGCCTCGGCGGAGTTCAAGGCACCGGGCCCGGCGGCCGAATCATCAAGCGCGACATCGAGGCCGCGGCGTCTGGCGCGACCGCGCCTGCGGGTGCCGCGGCCCGCGAGACCGTCAGACCGTCCGACGGTCAGACCGATTTCAGCGACGTCCCGCTCACGAACATCCGCAAGGTCATCGCGAAGCGGCTGGCCGAGTCGATCGGCCCCATCCCGACCTTCTACCTCACGGCCGAGCTCGACCTCACCCGCGTGATGGAAATGCGCTCCGCGATGGCGGAGCTCGGCGATGAGTTCAAGGTGTCGGTCAACGACGTCCTGCTCAAGGCGATCGCCGTCGCGTTGTCGCAGCACCCCGAGGTGAATGCGCACTGGCTCGGCGATCACATTCGCTACTTCAACCGCGTCCACCTCGGTATGGCCGTCGCGACGGACGATGGGTTGATCGTTCCCGTCATCTGGGATGCCGATCGCAAGCGGATGAGCGAGATCTCGCGAGAGGCGAGGGAGCTGGCCAAGCGCGCTCGCGAACGCAAGCTCCGGCCCGAGGAGTTCACCGGCTCGACGTTCTCCGTCAGCAACCTCGGGATGTTCGGCATCGATCAGTTCACGGCGATCATCAATCCGCCGGAAGCGGGGATCATCGCCATCGGAACCAGCGAGGACAAGCTCGTCGTGGTGAACGGCGAGCCCGTGGCGCGCAAGCGGATCCGGCTCACGATGAGCTGCGATCACCGCGTGATCGACGGTGCAGTCGGTGCGAAGTTCCTGCAAACGCTCCGGCGTTTGATCGAGAATCCGTTGATGCTCGTCTACTAACCCGCACGCATACAACGCCATCATGGCTTCATTCGACGTGATCTTTCTCGGCGGCGGCCCCGCCGGCTACGTGGGCGCCATCCGCTGCGCGCAACTGGGGCTCAACACGGCGGTCATCGAGCGCGAAGGGCTGGGAGGCACCTGCGTTCTCTGGGGTTGCATCCCCGCCAAGGCGCTGCTCGAGGCGTCGTACATCGCCGAGAAGTTGAAGAAGGCGCCGGAGTTCGGCGTCACACCGGGGGACGTCAAGCTGGAGTTCGGCGTCGCAATGAAGCGGTCGCGCGCAGTGAGCACGCAGAACTCCAAGGGTGTCGAGTTCCTGTTCAAGAAGAACAAGATTACCTGGATCAAAGGCACGGCGAAGCTGGCCGGCAAGAACGCCGTCACCGTCAAGACAGCCGACGGAAAGGACGAGAAGCACGATGCCAAGAAGGCCGTCGTCATCTCGACGGGCTCGCGCGTAAAGGGTCTGCCGCAGATCGGGCTCGAGCTGAACAAGAAGACCGTGATCTCGTCGGACGAAGCGTTGATCCTCGAGAAGGCGCCGAAAACCATCGCGATCGTGGGAGCCGGTGCGGTGGGCTGCGAGTTCGCCGACGTCTTCAGCGCGTTCGGCTCGCAGGTGACGCTGATCGAAGTGATGCCGAACATTCTGCCGGTGGAGGACGTCGACTGCTCGAAGGAAGTCGAGCGGGCGTTCAAGAAGCGCAAGATCGATGTGCTCACCGGCGCGAAGATCTCGAACGTCAAAGTCGGCAAAGACTCCGTGTCGATGACTGTCGAGGCTGCGGGTGAAAAGAAGGAGCTCAAGGCCGACGTCGTGCTCGTCGCCGCCGGCCGCGCGCCGAACGTCGAGGACATCGGGCTCAAGGAACAGGGTGTGCAGCTCACCGATCGTGGCTTCATCAAGATCAACGAGCGCATGGAGACGTCGACAAAGGGGATCTACGCGATCGGGGACGTCGCGGGACCGCCGATGCTCGCGCACAAGGGTGAGCACGAGGGTGTCGTCTTCGCCGAAGTGCTCGCCGGCCAGAAGTCGCACATGGACTACGACAACATTCCGGGCGCCACCTACTGTCACCCGGAGGTCGCGACCGTGGGGCTCACCGAGCAGCAGTGCAAGGACAAGAAGCTCGCCTACAAAGTCGGCAAGTTTCCCTTCTCGGCGAACGGCCGCGCACGCACGTCGGGCGAGATCGAGGGCTTCGTCAAGGTGATCAGCGATCCGAAGTACGGCGAGATCCTCGGTGCGCACATCGTCGGGTCGCACGCGACGGAGTTGATTCACGAGCTCGTCGTCGCGCGCACCAACGAGTTCACCGTCGAGGAGATCAGCCACTCCATCCACGCTCACCCGACGCTGTCCGAGGCGATCGCCGAGGCGACGCTGGATGCGCAGGGGAAGATGATTCACGCGTGAGCGCGCAGCTGCTCGTCTGCGATCTCGGGACCATGCCCTATGCCGCCGCGCTGGAGCTCCAGCGCGGCGTTGCTCGCTCACGGATCACGAAAGCCGTCGGCGAGGACGTGCTGCTGCTCGTCGAGCATCCGCCAGTGGTGACGCTCGGCCGCTCGTCGAAGCAGCACCACCTGTTGGCAACGCCGGCGCTGCTCGCCAAGCGGGGGGTCGAGCTGTTCGAGGTGGAGCGCGGTGGCGACGTCACCTTTCACGGACCGGGTCAGCTCGTCGGCTACCCGATCATCGACCTCAAGCGACACAAGCAGGATCTGCACTGGTACCTGCGACAAGTCGAGGAGGCGCTCATCCGCGCCGTCGCGCCGTTCGGGATCACGGGCGAGCGGAACGCTGGCTTCACGGGTGTGTGGACGAACGGCCGCAAGCTCGCATCGATCGGCGTGCACGCCCGCGACTGGGTGACCTGGCATGGCTTCGCGCTGAACGTGACAACCGATCTCTCGTACTTCGACCTGATCGTGCCCTGCGGCATCTCGGCGGTCGAGATGACTTCGATCACTCGCGAAATGCAGCGTGCGGCGGATGCGGCGTTGCTCGCCGACGCGCGGGACGATGCGCTCGAGCGGCGCGTGCGAGATCAGGTCGTAAACGCCTTCGCAGACGTTTTCGCGTTGCAGCCGCAGCCGATCGAAACAGCGGAGTTGGAAGCCATGTGCTCGACCGCCCCCGCCCCGGTGCCGGCGTAGTGTTGATCAGCCACCAGCAGCGAGCTCAGTCGAGAGCTGCTGCAGCACCCCCGCCAGGTCCGGCCGCTCCTCGAGGACGGCGAGTCCCGGATCGCCCCCGAGCCGCTCCATTCGCTCGATCGCATTCTTGATCGTGTAGTTCGCCGGCCGAAGCGATTCGTCCACCTCGTCCCAGCGAAGCGGCATCGACACCGTCGCGCCGGGAAGCGGCCGCACGCTGAATGGCGACACGATCGTCTGGCCGTGCCGGTTCTGGAGATAGTCGAGGTAGACCTTCTCGCCGCGCCGCGTCACCTGACGCGTGATCGTGGCGACGTCGGCGAGATCGCGCAGCACGATCCGCGCGAGGAGCTCGCCCAACATGCGCGATTGCGCGTAGGTGCACTGCCGCCCGAGCGGGACGAGGATGTGCAGGCCGGTCTTCCCGGTCGTCTTCACGAAGTGCGGGAGCCCGACCGACTCGCACAACCGGTGCAGCGCCTGCGCGACGCGAATGACGTCGCTGAATGGCGCGTCCTTCGGATCGAGATCGATCACGCACCAGTCGGGAAGCTCGAGCGACCCCACCCGGCTCGCCCAGATGTGCAGCGGGATCGATCCCATGTTGGCGATGTAGAGCAGCGACTCCACGTCGTCACACACGAAGTACCGGATCTCGCGCTGCGTCTCCTCGCTCCAGATCCGCTCGATGCGCATCCACTCCGGTGCGAACTCGGGCGCGTCCTTCTGATAGAACGACTTGCCGTCGATCCCGTCGGGGAATCGCGTCAACACGAGGGGACGGTTGCGAAGGTAGGGCAGCATCCACGGCGAGATCGACCGGTAGTAGTCGACCATGTCGCCCTTGGTGTACCGCTCCGTTGGCCAGTAGATCTTTTTCAGATTGGAGAAGGTGACGGCCTTCGACGTCGGCGCGGGCGGCGGCGGTACCGGCTCGGCCGGCGCGCTGTCTTCGACGACGACTTCCGGCGTCGCGACCTCGCGTACGCAGTCCCGCGCCGGCTTGTCGGGGCGGAGTCGCAGCAGCGTCGCGTGCCTCAGCAAGCCATCTGGCGTCCACTCTCGAAAGCGGATCTCGCACACGTTGGTCGGCTCGACCCATGTGGTCGTCTTGATGTCCGGGACGATCTCGGTGACCTCGCCATCCACGAGCGGGCCGGCACATGGCGGCGTGCCGCGCACGATCGGCTGCAGCATGCCGGCGAGCTGCCGGAGGGTGTCCTGGTCGAAGCCGGTACCGACGCGACCCGCGTACACGAGCGAGCCGTTCACGTAATCGGCAAGTTGGAGCGCGCCGAGGTGTTCGCGTGTGCCCGCGGGTTCGGTGAACCCGACGATCACGAAGTCGCTCGTCTGTTCGGCCTTGATCTTGAGCCACTGCGACGTGCGTCCGGCCCGGTAGGGCGCGTCCGACTTCTTGGCGATGATCCCCTCCAGCCCCATCGCGCTCACCTGGGCGAGGAACGCCTCACCCTGCCGCTCGATGTGGTCCAGCAGACGCACGGCACCGAGCTTCGGTACCGCCTCCGCGAGGAGCTGCTTGCGTGTGGTGAGCGGCAGCGGTCGGAGATCGAAATCGGCCAGCGCGAGCAGATCGAACGCGTAGAACGTCGCCGCCAGCTCCACGGCCGCGCGTTTGACGTCGATCGGCGAGGTGAGACGCCCGCGCTGTTGCAGCCGAGAGAAGCTTGGTTTGCCCTGTGCGTCGAGCACGACCACCTCGCCGTCGATGATGCACTCGTCGACGGGCAGTGCTTTGATCGCGCGTGCAATCTCGGGGAAGACTGCCGTGTAGTCGTTGCCCTTGCGCGTTTGCAGCAGCGCTTCGCCGTGGGCTTTGCTCGCGATGAGCCGATAGCCGTCCAGCTTGAGCTCGAACAGCCAACCGTCGCGGGTGAAGGCTTCGTCGGCCGGCTCGGCGAGCATCGGCTGCACGGTGCGCGGATCCACGTGAGCGTTCACCGCGCCCGCGCGCTCCACCGCCGCGCGCAGCCGAGTCGCGGGGGTGAGCCCGGCCTTGACCTCTTCGACCGTGAGTCCGGAAAGGACGGACTGCTCGGGGAACTCGTCGCCGGGCGTCTTCACCCACGCGTCGCGCTCCTTGATGAGCAGCCAGTCCCGCTCGCTCTTCTTGATCTTCACGAGCGTCCACTTTCCGTGGAGCTTGTAGCCCTTCAGCTCGAACAGCAGCTTGCCCTTTTCGAGCCCGATGCGCCAATCCTCCAGGGGGACCCATTCGCCGCGGTCCCACACGATCACGCCGCCCGCCCCGTAGTTCCCCTGCGGGATCACCCCCTCGAAGTCGCCGTACTCGAGCGGGTGGTCTTCGACTTTCACGGCGAGGCGCTTGTCGTTCATGTCGTATGAGGGGCCTTTGGGAACGGCCCACGACCTCAGCACGCCGTCCATCTCGAGGCGGAGGTCGAAGTGCAGGTTCCGCGCGGCGTGCTTGTGCACGACGAACAGCCGCCCGATGACCGGGGAGACGTTGCCGACCGGCTCGGGAGAGCGATCGGGTGATCGCTTCGCGCGGTAGGTGCTGAGCGCGTCGCCAGCGTCGGCGGCGTCCGGCGCGTCACCTCCCGGGCTCATGCTCGTCTGAAAAGGCCGACGGTGTCGCGCACAGCCGGGCTGGTCGAGCGGCTGGCGTCAGCATCGCGTGCAGTGGTGTCGCCGTACATCACAAATGTGTTTGTCGAGTACAGACGGGTGGATAAGTGTCCCCACCTAAAGTAGCTTTTTTCTAGAGCTCGAGCCGCCTCACCCCTGTCGCTGCCTCCGATGCCTGCGCGCTCAATCGCCTCCGCCACGATCTCGTTCGGTCTGGTCTCCGTCCCGGTCAACCTCTTCTCGTCCAGCGAGTCGAAGTCGAGCGTGTCGTTCAACATGCTTCACAAGAAGTGCAGCTCGCGACTGAAGCAGCAGTACACCTGCCCCAAGGACAACGAGGTCGTCACCCGCGACGACACGGTCAAGGGGTACGAGTTCGCCAAGGACCAGTACGTCGTCTTCACTCCCGAGGAGCTGAAGGCGCTCGAGGAGAAGGCGACGGGAATGATCGACGTGGTCGAGTTCGTCCCGTTGGCGCGCGTCGATCGCGAGTACCTCGAGAAAGTCTATTACCTGGGCCCGGACAAGGGCGGCGATCGCGCGTACCGGCTGCTCTGCGAGGCGCTGCGCGACACCGGCCGCGCCGCGCTCGGACAGTACTCCGCGCGCGGGCAGCAGTACCTCGTCCTGCTTCGTCCGCTCAACGGCGTGCTCGTCATGGAGCAGCTCCATTACGCCGACGAAGTCCGCGCGACGACCGAAGTGCCGGTCCCGGCCGGCGAGGTGAAGCCGGCCGAGCTCGCACTGGCCAAGCAGCTCATCGAGCAGACAGCGAACGACACCTTCGAGCCGCAGAAGTACAAGGACACGGTGCGCGAGCGCGTGCTCGAGATGATCCAGCGCAAGGTGGAAGGCCAGGACATCACGACCGACGTCGTGCCGGACGGCGGCGGCAAGGTGATCGACCTGATGGAGGCGTTGAAGGCGAGCCTCGCCGCGACGACGCCGACCTCGCTGCCGGAGAAGCGGACGCGCGTGTCGTGAAGCTCCTCGCCGGCACCAGCGGCTTCGCGTTCAAGGAGTGGAAGGGCGTCTTCTATCCTGACGAGCTCTCCGACGGCGGCTGGCTCGGATACTACGCGGGCCGTTTCCCGACGGTCGAGATCAACAACACCTTCTATCGCCTGCCGAAGGAACAGGTGCTGCGCGATTGGGCCGCGCAGGTGCCGGAGCAGTTCACCTTCGCCATCAAGGCGAGCCAGCGCATCACACACCACGCGCGGCTCAAGCCAGAGTGTGCCGACGCAGTGGGATTTCTGCTCCGCAACACCGAAGTGCTCGGATCCCGCCTGGGACCGATTCTCTTCCAGCTGCCGCCCAACCTGAAAAAGGATCTCGACCGGCTCCGCGCCTTCCTCGCCCTCCTCCCCGAGGGCCGGCGCTACACGGTCGAGTTTCGACACGAGAGCTGGTTCGACGAAGACGTGTTCACCGCGCTACGCGACCGTGACATCGCGCTCTGCGTGGCCGAGCAGGCGGACTTCAAGTGTCCGGTGCACGCGACGGCGTCGTGGGGCTACCTCCGGCTGCACCGCCTCGACTACGACGCCGCGATGCTCGGCGAATGGGCGAAGTGCGTCGCGGCGCTCGGCTGGAGCGACGCCTACATCTACTTCAAGCACGACGAGGGCAACGGCTCCGGTCCACCGGCGGTCGACTCGTTCGTGCAGATCGCGGCCGTCGGCGCGTCAGCTCAGACGCCGACGTCCTGACGCAGCCACGCGTCGGCGACGCGTGCCGCCTCGTCGAGCACGTCGGCGTCTGTACGGCCGGACGATTTGAGGACGTGCCAACTGTGGTCCGCCCCCTCGAGCCAATGCACGCGAAAGCGCGGGCCGACGTTGGCGAGAACGCGCTCCATCAGCTCGCGCGTGCACAATGCGTCGCGCGTCCCGCTCAAGCACAGCGTCGGCATCGAGATCGACGGGAGATGCGCGTCGCGTAGCTGCTCGGGCTTTCCCGCCGGATGAAGCGGATAGGCGAGCAGGAGTAGCCCGTCGCTCGCGAATCCCTCGGCCGCGAGCATGGACGCGGCGCGGCCACCCATGGATCGGCCACCGATCAGCAACGTGCGCGGCGCTAGCTCGGCCCGCGTTCGCGCGACGACTGCCTCGACGCACTTCTTCAGCACCGGCATGGGGTCGGGACGTCCACTGCCCTTCGTCTTGTAGACGAAGTTGAAGCGTACGGTGCCGAAGCCTTTGGTCCGCAGTGCATTCGCGGCTGCCAGAGTGCTGCGGTCGTTCATGCTGCCGCCGGCGCCATGCGCGCACACGAAGATCGCGCGCTCGTCGCCGGACGTCGGCGGCTCGTACACGGCCGGCGTCTCGTCCGCGCCGACACCCACGGTCCAATGGAGAGCGCTCATGTGGGCGGCTGCGGTGGCAATCCCATCTCGTCCAGGAACTGGTGGCCGCGCGTGGGCTTGCCTTTGCGCGTCGCGGTGCGCGTCAGCACGAGTCGCTCTTTGGTGCGCGTCATCCCGACATAGAGAAGCCGGCGCGCTTCCTCGACCTCCTCCGGCTTCGGACCCGCCGGCACTGCACCGCCGGGAAGCTGCGCGTCTTCGACGCCCACGACGTACACCCGCGAGAACTCCAGCCCCTTCGTGGAGTGCAGCGTGAGGAGATTCACGCGAGCATGGTCCGGCTCGTGCCCCTCCCAGCGCGACAACATGGCGCGCTCGAGAAAGAGCCCGATCTGCGACGCCAGCGGCCCATCGGGCAGATCGGCGATCAACCGACGCAGCCGTATCATCGCCGCCGGATAACGCTCGTCGGCCGATCGATCGGCTCGAATCCGGAGCATCAGCTCCGCGCCGCCCAACCGGTCGATCACCTCGTCGGCGGATGGGATCGAGATGTCCTCGCCCTGCTCGCGCTCGTAGATCTCGAGACAGGACGAATAGCGTCCGAGCGCGAAGGCGCGTGTCACATAGCGGAACATACGAGCCTCGGTGCCCAGTCGATCCTCATCGCTGAGCGCCAACGCGATGCCGAGTTGGTCGAGTGCACTCACGAGCGCGGTCTTCCGCGCGCGCGACCGCTTTACTTCGTCGAGCGCGAGCACGACCTTCGCCAGCGTGAGCGTGTCGTCGAGCGCGCGGTGCGACCGTCCGGTCGGAATGCCGAAGTTGCGCGCGAGATCGGGCAGCTTCCGGCTGGTCGGGTACAGATCGCGCGCCAACGGCAGCGTGTCATAGGTGCACAGATCGAAGCGTTTGCCGGTGGCGCGCACGAGCCGGCCGAGGATACGAAAGTCGAACTCGTAGCCGTTGTGCGCGACGATGACGTCGTCGCCGCAGAATGCGCGGATCTTCGGCCAGACGTCCTCGAATCGTGGCGCGGCCGCAACGTCGATTGCGCGAATGCCGTGGGTGTCGGTCGCACCGGACGCAATGGGGCGGCGCGGCTTCACGAGCGACGCGAACGTCTCGGCAATCCGGCCGTCGCGCACGCGCACGGCGGCGATCTCGACGATATCCGCGTCTGCGGTGTTCCGGTCGGTGGTCTCCAGATCGATCGCCGTGAAGCTGGTGAACGCCGCCGCGGCGTCGGTCATCTCGACGAGCTGCGCCGCCTTGAACACACCGAGCGCGATCCCGACGGACGGCACGTCGTCCCGCCCGATGCGCACACTGTCCAGCGCGTGCGCGCCGCCCAGCCGGACGTTCGTGAGACCGATGGCGCCGAGGATTCCCTTGAGCCCGATCTCGATCCCGCCCATGCGCGGCATCCAGATCTCGGCGCCGGTATCACGCGCGGCGCGAAGGCGCGACGCGAGCTGCACGACGTCGGGGAGCGACGCGGGGTCGCTGATCTCGTCGTGACGGTCGTCGAGCACCGAACGGACGCTGCCGACGCGGCGCGACAGCAGTTCCTGGACGAGCGCCGCGAGCGTGGCGTGCCGCTTCCCGACGGCGACGAGGTTGCGCCAATCGGTGAGCGCGCGGCGCACCTGTCGCCCGCTCTCGTGCGCGCGAGGAAGCCGCGTCGCCATGTGGTTCAACTGCCGTCGCAGATCGTGCCGGCTCGACTCCGCCTGCGCTCTCGCCTCATCGAAGAGGGCGCGCGGCAGCACGACGCCGAAGAAGGCGTCGCGATAGACGTCGTCGGTCGGGTTGGCGATCACGCGAAGCGCTGCCAGCACGTACGCGACGACGGGATCCTCGCTCAGCGCCCTGCCCTGCGCGAGCCGGCACGGGAGTCCGGCGTTGAGGAATGCCGCCTCCAGCCCTTCGCCGGTCTCGTGCTTCCGATACAACAGTGCGACGTCGCCCCAGGCGTGGCCGTTGTTTGCCCGGTCTCGCCGGATGTCCTCGATGATCCACGACATCTCGTCGGCCTCGGTCTCGAAGCCGAGCGCGACGGGCGCCGCGGCGGAGTCGTGATCCGCGCGCGGTGTGATGCGATGATCGAAGATCGGCGTGTTGAGCGCGACGAGCCGGCGCGCGAGTGAGAAGACGTCGCGCGGGCAGCGCCGGTTCTCCTCGAGATGGATCGTCGTGGTGGGCCCGATCTTGAAATCGTTGACGTAGCTGCCAAACACGGACGGATCCGCACCGGCCCACGAGTAGATCGACTGCTCGTCGTCGCCGACGGCGAACACATGACGGTGATCGCGCGCCAGCGCGCGGATCACGCGGTATTGCACCGGGTTGAGATCCTGAAACTCATCGACGAGGATGACCTGCCACCGCGATCGCACCGACGCGCCGGCTTCCGGCTGCTCGAGCGCCTCGGCCGCCTTGAGCACCAGAGTGTCGAAGTCGATCAACCGGCGGGCGTCGAGAAAGCGCTCGTACTGCTGGAAGAGCGCGAGGTCGTCGTGAAACAGCGGATCGCGGCGAAAGCGATGGGCGGAGAATCGCGTCAGGGTGTTCCGATGCCAGCGGCGCGGCCCCTCGATTCGCCGCAGCGTGTTGAGCTGATACTCGTCGTCTGCGATGCCGAAGCCGGGCTCGACACCGATCCGTGCGCCCAGCTCGCGAAGGAGCTCGGCACAGAAGGCGTGGATGGTGCCCGTCTTCACCTGCGACGCGCGATCGCCGAGCGTGCGTCCGAGCCGCTCGGCAATCTCTCCGGCCGCCTTGTTGGTGAACGTGAAGGCGCAGATCCGGTCCGGCGCGATCCCGTGCCGCTCGAGGAGGAAGCGGATGCGCTCGATGAGGCAGAAGGTCTTGCCTGCACCGGGCCCGGCGAGCACGAGCAGCGGCTCGACCCCAGCCTCGATGGCAGCGCGCTGGGAGCTCGACGGGATACGCAGCGATGCCCCCGCGAGGTCCGGAATCGCTGAGTCGGAAAGTGGCGTCGGCGGATCGAGGAGCGGCGTCATGCGTTACAAGTTGCCGCGCCCGCCACCGTCGCGACAGCTCTTATGCGAACCGTTTCAGCGCTCGTTCCTTTGCCTTGCGCATCTCCTCGTCCCGATTGCGGGGCACGGCGGTCGTCTGTAGCGAACGGATGAGCTTGGCCGCAGCCGCGGTGACCTCCTCGACGGCCTCATCGAACGCCGCCTGGTTGGCGCGTGACGGCTGCGTGGCGCCGCTGAGCTTCCGGACGAACTGCAGCGCCGAGGCGCGGATCTCGTCGTCAGTGGCGGGGGGCTCGAAGTTGGCGAGGGTCTTGATGTTGCGGCACATGGGGATGGGGGTGACGGTGAGGTGAATCGGTGAATCAGTAGATCGGTAAGGCAGATCGGTGACTCGGTGACTCAACGGCAATGGCCACAACCCGCCTGGAGAATCCTGTGAGAGATCTCCAGGGTGGTTGTGACCATTCGGTCTTGAGTCACCGAGTCACCAGCGGATTCACCGATTCACCGATTCACCGATTCACCGACTCACCGACTCACCCCAGAACCACCCCAGCAAGATAGGCCTCCACCCGACCGCCTGCCCTTTCGGCAAGCCTTCGGGCCGACGCTATATTTCCGCGATGGCCGACGGACCCCGTCTCTATCGCCCGCGGGAGCGCGAGCTCGCCCCGTCGGACGAGCAGAAGCTCACCGCGTCGCTCAACGCGGAGCAGGCCCGAGCGGCGACGTTCGGCGATGCGCCCCTGCTCATCATCGCCGGCGCCGGGACGGGAAAGACCCGTACGCTGATCCACCGCGTCGCCGCCCTGGTCGAGCGCGGGGTGTCCGCCGAGCGGATTCTGCTGCTGACGTTCACGCGTCGAGCCGCGAGCGAGATGCTCTCGCGTGCGGAGCGGCTCGTCGGGTCCGCCGGGTCGCGGGTGCATGGCGGAACGTTCCACTCCGTCGCGCACCGTCTGCTTCGCCAGTTCGGCCCCGCCGCGGGGCTCCCGTCCGATTTCACGATCATGGATCAGGGAGACGCCGAGGATCTGATGCAGCTGTCGCGCGGCGCGTTGGGCTTCGCGAAGACCAACAAGCGCTTCCCCAAGAAAGAGTCGCTGCACTACCTGTATTCGCGCCACGTCAACACCGAGCTGCCGCTCGACGAGCTGCTGCATCGGGAGATGCCGCAGTTCCTCGAGTACGAGGAGCAGATCATCTCGCTGTTCGCGGACTACACGATCAGAAAGCAGGAGCGCAATCTCGTCGACTACGACGACCTGCTGCTGTTCTGGGCGACGATGCTGGAAGCGTCGCCCGAGCTGCGACAGCGCATCGCGGGATTGTACGAGCACGTGTTGGTGGACGAGTATCAGGACACCAATCTGCTCCAGGCGCGCATTCTCCGCGGCATGTGCGGCGGGGGTGGCAAGCTCACCGTGGTGGGCGACGACGCCCAGAGCATCTACTCGTTCCGCGGCGCGCACTTCAGGAACATCCTCGACTTCCCCAAGCAGTTTCCCGGAGCGACGCTCGTCACGCTCGCGCAGAACTACCGCTCGACGCAGCCGATCCTCACGCTCTCCAACACCGTGATCTCGCGGGCGGAGGAACGGTTCACGAAGGAGCTGTACACGTCGCGCGAGGGAGGGGAGAAGCCCTGGCTCGTGACGGCGAAGGACGAAGCGCAGCAGACGCGCTTCGTGGTCGATCGCGTCCTTCAGCTGCACGAGGCCGGAACGCCGCTGCGCGAGATGGCCGTGTTGTTCCGCGCCGGCTACATGTCGGCCGACCTCGAGATCGAGCTGGCGAACCGGAAGATCCCATTCGAGAAGTGGGGTGGCCTGAAGTTCCTGGAGGCGGCGCACGTGAAGGACGTCCTCGCGTTCCTGCGGGTCTCCGAGAACCCGCGCGACGAGGTGAGCTGGTACCGGATTCTGATGTTGATGCCGGGCATCGGCGACGCGACGGCGCGCACGATGATGGAGTCGATGCAGGAGCGGTCGTGGGACCCGGATGCGTTCACGCATCTCATCGCGCCACCGCGCGCGCGCGACGCGCATCGCTCGCTGGCCGCGCTGCTGCGGCAGCTCCGCGGCGTCGCCAATGCCGCGGGTGAAGAAGCGGGGGTCAAGGTGTCGAGCGACATCGTGGCCGTGCGCGCCGTGTACGACGCCGTGTTGAAGGAGAAGTACGACCGTCCGGAAGCTCGGTTGGCCGATCTCGATCAGCTCCGCACGATCGCCGCGGGCTATCCGTCGCGCACCGCCTTTCTCGCCGCCCTGGCGCTCGACCCGCCGTCCAGCACGCAGGACCTCGCGGGCGGATCGGAGTCCGAGAGCGACGCGGTCGTCCTCAGCACGGTGCACAGCGCGAAGGGAAAGGAGTGGAAGGCGGTGTTCGTGATCTGGGCGGTGGACGGCTGGTTCCCGGCGTCGCGCTCGGTGGAAGATCCGGACGAGCTGGAGGAGGAGCGCCGGCTCATGTACGTCGCGCTCACCCGAGCGAAGGACGAGCTGGCGGTGGTGTACCCGATGCAGGTCTACGGGAGTCGCCGCGGCGCGGAATACTCGTTCGACCAGCTCTCCCGCTTCCTCGACCGCGGTGTGCGCGCGACGATGCAGCGCGTGGTCGTCGAGGAACCGGGCGACGTCCCTGCTCCGGCGCCTGTGCAGTCGCCGGCAATCGACCTCCGCGCGCTGATGCGAGGACGGTTCACGCGGTGACCGGCGCTCCGGCACCCGGGGCGCCGGCCGAGAACGAACGAGGAGCACGCTGGCCGCTGGCGATCGCGGCGCTCCTCATCGTCGCGCTCGGGCTCGTGCCGATGGCGAACCTGCTGTCCGACGGCGTCGTCGTGCAGCGGTGGGGACGCAATCTCGCCCAGTGGAGCGTCTGGCTGGTCGTGTCGGTGCTGCTTGCACTCGGGCTGGCACGCCTCGGTGGCGCGCCGCTGCGCACGCTGCTTCGCCGGGCAGAGCGGCTGCTGCTTGCACCGCCGCCGCGCAGCTTCGCCGTCGTGATGGGGATCGTCATCAGCGGGCTCGCCCTGGCCGTCGGCTACGCCGCCTTCCGGCTGCACCCCGTCTCCGGCGACGAGCTCGCGCAACTGTGGCAGGCGCGCGTCCTCGCCGCCGGCCATCTCGCCGCGCGAACGCCGACGCATCCGGAGTTCTTCAGCACCCTCATGACCGTCAATGCCGGCGGCCGCTGGTTCTCGCAGTTCCCGGCCGGCGGCCCCGCCGTGATCGCCCTTGGCCTGCTCGTCGGCGCGCCATGGATCATCAATCCGCTGCTGACGGGCGTCGTCGGCGTTGCGTTCTACGGCTTCGTTGCCGCCATCGACGGCGAGCGGACGGCGCGCCACGCGACCATCCTGTTCGCGCTCTCCCCGTTCGTGCTGCTGATGGGCGGGAGCCAGATGAACCACGTGCTCGTCCTCGCCGGCGTGACCATCTCGCTGGCCGCACTTCCCCGATGGGCGCGCGCCGCCAACCTGGCCGAGGCGCGCCGCATGGCGGCGGCCATCGGTGGTGCGCTCGGCGTCGCAGCGACCAGCCGCCCCTATGACGCCGCGCTCGTCGCGATTCCGATCGCCCTCTTCCAACTGCTTGTCGTCCGTCGCCGCCCCGTGCTGCGACGCACCTTGCTCTGGCAGGGCGCCGCCGGCGCCATCCCGATCGCATTGCTGCTCGCGGTGAACGCCGCCACCACCGGCTCGCCGCTGTTGTTCGGCTACGATCTGCTGAACGGTCCCGAACATCGTCCAGGCTTTCACGTCAGCCCGGTGTCGGTGGAGCATACCCCCGAGCGGGGGCTCCGCCTCGTGTCGGCCTATCTCATGTCGCTCGATTCAGCGCTTCTCGCATGGCCGGTTCCCGCCGCGCTTCTCCTGGCGGGTACGTTGTTCCTGCAGCGACGCGTCACGCGGTGGGATTTCCTGCTCCTCGGCATCTTCGTCACGCTGCTGCTGGGGTACGGCGCGTATTGGGCGGAGAGCTACTTCGCGGGCCCGCGCTTCCTCTTCTGCGCCGTGCCTTTCTTCATCCTCCTCGTCGCGAGATTTCCGCTCGTCGTTCGCGAGCGGCTGCGCACCCAGACGGGCCGCACTGCCGCCTCGCTGCTCGTCCCCCTCTGGCTGCTGCTCGCCTGGGCGCTTCCTCCCAACCGCGCGCATGCGTACGGCGTGCGCACGTACCTGCGGTTGAATGCCGAGAAGCGCAGCAACACTGCCGCGGCGGTGGATCGTGCGTCGAGCCAGCTGGGAAGCAACGTGCTCGTCTTCGTGCCGGAGGGGTGGCATGGACGGCTGGCGGCGCGATTGCGCCGACTCGGTTTGCGGCCACTCCCCGCCGAACAATTGGTGAGCACGGCGGACGCGTGCGTCATCCAGACAGCGCTCGACGATCTCGAGTCGGCGCCCGATCCCACCGGTGAGCGGACGCGTCGCGCGGTCGCGGCGATGGTGAGAGATACCGGCGCCGTGCCGCTGTCCGGCCAGCGTGCCGCGGACCAGATCGCGCTCATCCCGGGTCGGCCGCTCAGTCCACGCTGTGCTGCCGAGGCGCAGCGCACGGACTCGTACGGCGTCAGCGTGGCGGAGCTATTGACCACGACGTCGGTCGACCGGCGGGGTACGCTGGCGGGTGACGTCATCTACGCGCGCGACCTGGGTGCGGACGACGAGCGGCTGCGTGACGAGTTCGGAGGGCGCCGCTGGCTCGTCGCGCGCATCGTGCCGGCCCGCGGCGGCGCGACGGTCGCCTTCGAGCCCTACGTCGCACACCGGGGTTTCGGTCCGGCCCTTTCGGTTGCTCCGGGAATCCGCTTCTGACCCTTTTCAACCGGGAGGCAAGCCCACCAACCTCCGCACCGCGTCGAATGGCTTCGTCTTGTTGGCCTTCGCCGCCTCGATGATCTGCGCGATCGTCTTCCGAAGATCGCCCCCGTTCTTCGCCAATACCGCGTCGAACACATCGAGATCGGTCAGGTAGATGCGGCGCGACATCAGGACCGCGTTGTCGAACCGGATGCGCTCCAGGCCGCGGATGCTCATCGTCTTGAGACGCGGCGCGAGCTGCTGAACCAGGGTTCGTCGCGCCTCGGCGAAGAGCGAGTCGCGTGCGGCGATCCTGGTTGCCACCGGGCCGGCCTCCTCGCCCGGATGGGCCTTGAACGCCGAGTCGACCCTGGCATAGAGCGTCCCCCAAAAATGGCCAAGCTCCTTGTCGTCCTCCCAGCGGGCCGCGACCTCCGCTGCGGCGGCCGGTTCGCCGCGGCTCAGGAAGAAGCGCTCGGCGCCGCGCGACCCGACGAAGTTGGCGAAGCTCTCGTTGAAAACGGCGCCGCCCGGCGCGTAGTAGGTGTTGTGGGTGAGCTCGTGGATGACCGTGTTCGCGATGTTGAGCGAGTCCGTGCGCAGCGTGGTGGGCAGGAGCGGGTCGTTGAACCAGCCCAGCGTGCTGAACGCCGAGGCGGCGCCGAGCCGGGCGTCGAAGCCGCGCGCGGCGAGGGAGCGCAGGGCATCGCGCGCCTGCGCGAAGTCGAAGTAGCCCTTGTACGGCACGCGGCCGACGACGGGAAACCACCAGGTGTACGCCTTGAGCTTGTCGCGGTACGCGCCCGACAGCACCAAGACGAGCGTATCGCGGTCGAGAGTGCTGAACGTCGTGAAGCTCTGGCCGGTGCGGAGGCCCAGCGAGTCGTGCGCGAAGGCGCGCGCAGCGAGGACGATGTCGAGCTTGGACTTGAGCGGCGTCGGCGTCGCCGGATCGCTGACGATGGTGGCGATGGGCCGCCGCCGCGAGAGGATCTTCCCTTCCTCCCAGGCTGCACGCAGGAGGTAGCGTCCGGTGGCCGTCGCGACCAGCCCCAACCCGATGACGAACACTGCCGCGGCCAGCGCGCGCCGCGCCGGCCACAGCCACTTAAGTCTTTTATTGTCAGTCACTTCCACGCGTTGTCGAACGTCGGTCGGCCTTTGACGCGAGGGGTCGCGGTCGCTATTGTTTCTAAGATGTCCTTCGTTCATCTCCACTGCCACTCGGAGTATTCCCTCCTCGACGGCGCCAACCGTATCGACAGCCTGATCACCAGGGCGCTGGAGTTCGAGCAGCCGGCGCTGGCGATCACGGATCACGGGAATCTTCACGCAGCGTGGGACTTTCAGGAGAAGGCGAAGAAGAAGGGGATCAAACCGATCATCGGGATGGAGGCGTACGTCGCACCCGGCGACCGGCGCGTGAAAGGGCGGCCGGCGCCCGGCGTGAAGCCGTACTACCACCTCGTTCTGCTGGCCCGCGACCTGGTCGGCTACAAGAACCTCGTCAAGCTTTCCTCGCTTGCATACACCGAAGGCTTCTACGCGAAGCCACGCGTGGACCGCGAGCTCCTGGCCAAGTACAGCGAAGGGCTCATCGTCAGCTCGGCGTGCCTGGCCGGTGAGATTGCCGTCAACCTCGAGGCGGGCAACGAGGCGGGCGCGCGCGAGGCGGCGACCTGGTACGCCGACGTCTTCAAGGACCGGTACTATCTCGAGGTCCAGGCGCACGACTCCGAGGGCCAGGCAAAGCACAACGCCGCGATTCTCAGGCTGGGCCAGGAGCTCAACCTGCCGGTGATCGCGACCAACGACGCCCACTTCCTGCGCGCCGACGACCACGACGCGCACGACGTGCTGCTCTGCATCGGCCTTGGCAAGGACTACAGCGACCAGAATCGGATGCACTACGATCGGGGACTGTACTTCAAGAGCGCCCCCGAGGTGCAGGAGCGGTTCCCCGAACATCCCGAGGTTCTGAGCAACACGCTCAAGATCGCCGACGAGGCGGGGTTCGCGTTCGAGAAGAAGTACTACGTGCCGTCCTTTCCGCTTCCGGCCGAGGTGGCGACGGAGAACGAGCTGCTCGTGCAGCTGGCGACGGCGGGGGCGCACGAGCGCTATGGGGCGGAGCTCCCTGCGGACGTTGCGCAGCGGCTCGAGTACGAGCTGGGCGTGATCACGAAGACCGGCTACGCCGGCTACTTCCTGATCGTCTACGACTTCATCAAGGCGGCACGCGACCTCGGCATTCCGGTCGGACCCGGGCGCGGCTCGGCGGCCGGTTCGCTCGTCGCGTACGCGCTCCGCATCACGGACGTCTGTCCGCTCAAGTACGATCTGCTGTTCGAGCGCTTCCTGAATCCGGAGCGCGTCTCGATGCCCGACATCGACGTCGACTTCTGCTTCGAGCGGCGTGGCGAGGTGATCGAGTACGTACGGCAGAAGTACGGCAAGGAGTCGGTCGGCCAGATCGTCACCTTCGGCACCATGAAGTCCCGGGCGGCCATCAAGGACGTGGGCCGGACGCTCGGCTTCACCCCGGCGGAAACGGACGCGCTGGCCAAGCTGATCCCGAACGGTCCCGCCTACTCGCTCACCGTCGCGGAGGCGGTGCACGACGTCCCCGAGATCGCGAAGGTCTACCGGACCGACGAGCGATACAAGCAGCTCCTCGACTACGCGATCTCGCTCGAGGGCTTGTCGCGGCACACCGGGGTGCACGCGGCGGGCGTCGTCATCGCGCCAGGTCCGCTCGACGACTATGTCCCGATCGCCACGGTCTCGAGCAAGGGCGCGGGAGCGGGGAGTGAGGAGTCGGTCGTCGTCACGCAGTACGACATGAACTGCCTCGAGAAGGCGGGCATGTTGAAGATGGACTTCCTGGGGCTGACGACCCTCACCGTGATTCGCGACGCGCTCGACAACATCCAGGCGCGCACCGGAACGCGGCCCGATCTGGACGCGGTCGACACCGCCGACCCCAAGACGTATCAGATGCTGCGCGCCGGCCGCACGATCGGCGTGTTCCAGTTCGAGTCGGCGCTCGCGACGGACATGCTGCGCTCCATGCGCTGCGACCGGTTCGACGACCTCGTGGCGTCCAACGCACTGATGCGACCGGGCCCGCTCGACGCGGGGATGCACCGCGTCTATCAGCGGCGGAAGCGGGGCGAGGAGGCGGTGACCTACGCTCTCCCGGAGCTCGAGCCGATCCTGCGCGAGACGCAGGGCGTCATCACCTATCAGGAGCAGGTGATGCGCATCGCGCAGACGCTCGCCGGCCTCTCGCTGGCCGAAGCCGACGTGCTGCGCAAAGCGGTGGGCAAGAAGGACGCGGAGCTGATCAGGCAGGAGCTCGGCAAGTTCATCGAGAAGTCGATCGCCCGCGGCTTCGATCGCAAGATCGTCGAGGAGCTCGCGGGGCAGATCGAGACGTTCGGCCGGTACGGCTTCAACAAGTCGCACGCCGTCGCCTACTCGATCATCTCGTTCCACACGGCGTGGCTCAAGGCGCACTACCCGGCCGACTTCATGGCGGCGATCCTCTCGTCGTCCATCGGCGACACGGATTCGGTCGTGAAGTTCATCAACGAGGCGCGCGAGCTCGGCATCGTGGTGCTCCCGCCCGACGTCAACGAATCCGGCTACAAGTTCACCGTGCTCGACGACAAGCGCATCCGCTTCGGCCTCGGCGCCATCCGCAACGTGGGCCGCGGGGCGATCGACTCGATTCTCGCCGCGAAGCGCGAAAAGCCATTCGAGAGCTTCTTCGATTTCACGGAGCGCGTCGACCTCCGGGCGTGCAACAAGCGCGTCTTCGAGGCGCTGATCTCTTCCGGTGCTCTAGATGGCCTCGGCGGCCATCGCGCCCAGTACTGGCACGCGCTCGACGGGGCCATGCAGGAGGCGTCGCTCAAGCAGCAGGAGAAGGCGATGGGCCAGGTGTCGCTGTTCGGCGGGCCGGCCGATGCCGCGGCCCCCGCTGCGCCACGGACCCTGCCCAACGTCGCCCCGATGGCCGAGTCGGAGCGGCTGACGCGGGAGAAGGAGATCCTGGGGTTCTACATCAGCGGCCACCCGCTCGAGCCGTATCGGATCGAATGCGAGCTGTTCGCCACCCACACCGTGGGCCAGCTCGGCCGGTGGACGCCGGACCCCATGGCCCTCGGCGTCGTGGTGACCAGCATCAAGCGCCAGATCAGCAAGCGGTCAGGGGCCGAGTTCGCCCGGTTGACAGTCGAGGATTTTTCTGGATCTTCCGAGGTGCTGGTGTTCCCCGAGAGCTGGGGGTTGCTCGCCGACCGTGTCCGCAGCGATGTGCCCGTCCTGATGAAGGGCGGGTACTCCAAGCGGGACCAGGACGCGGACCGCCCGACGTTCATCGTGGAATCGGTGACGCCGTTCGCCGAGCTGCGCCTCAACGGGCAGGTATCGATCGCGATCGAGCTGGCGATGGGCGACGCGCTCACCACGGAGGTGATGGGCGACGTGCGGGCGGTGATCGATGCGCATGCCACGTCGCACGCGGGCGCGCCACCGCTCGAGCTCAGATGGAGTGATGGAAATGGCGTGCGCGCCCGGTTGAAGTCGCGCTCGCTCAGACTCGCGGCCACCCAGGCCGTGCTCACTGACCTGCGGGCGTTGCTCGGTTCCGAGCGCGTTCGCCTCGTGCGCGGGAGCTGACGACGACATGGCGACTGCGACGCTGGAGTTCGAGAAGCCGATCTTCGAGCTCGAGAAGCAGATCGACGAGCTGAAGAAGCTCGCCGGTGAACGGCAGCTCGACGTGGCCGAGCAGATCACGGAGCTCGAGCGGAAGGCGGCGGGGCTGCGCGACGAGATCTACAAGAGCCTCACGCCGCTGCAGCGTGTCCAGGTGGCGCGCAGCAACAAGCGCCCCCTCACCGAGGACTACCTGCGGCTCTGCTTCACCGACTTCATCGAGCTGCACGGCGACCGCGCCTTCCGTGACGACGCCGCGATCATCGGCGGCTGGGCGCGCCTCGACGGCGAGACGGTGATGGTGATCGGCCATCAGCGCGGCCGCGACACCAAGGAGAACCTGAAGCGCAACTTCGGGATGCCGCACCCCGAGGGCTACCGCAAGGCGCTGCGCCTCATGAAGCTCGCCGAGAAGTTCCACGTGCCGGTGATCACGTTCATCGACACCCCGGGCGCGTGGCCCGGGCTCGGTGCCGAGGAGCGAGGCCAGAGCGAGGCCATCGCCCGCAACCTGTTCGAGATGAGCCGTCTCGAGACGCCGATCATCGCGACCGTGATCGGCGAGGGCGGGTCGGGTGGCGCGCTGGCGCTCGGCGTCGCCGACCGGGTGAATATGCTGGAGAACGCCGTCTATTCCGTGATCAGCGTCGAGGGCGCGGCGGCGATCCTGTGGAAGGACGGCAAATTGGAGAATCGCGAGCGTGCCGCGACGGCGCTCCGCATCACGGCGCCCGACCTGTTCGAGCTCCGTGTGATCGACGAGATCATCGCCGAGCCGCCGGGCGGCGCGCACGCCAATCACGAGCAGACCGCCGCGGCGCTGCAGGAGACCCTGCTCAAGCAGCTCGACGACCTGCGTCGCTACAAGCCGGACAAGCTGGTCCGGCGGCGGCGCGAGAAGTTCATGCGCATGGGACAGTTCGTCGAGTAGCGTGACCCACCCCCTGCTGATCGAAGTCGCGTTCAAGGGCAACCGCAAGGAGTTCTTCCGCTGGGAGTCCGACGAGGCCCCGCCGCGCGCCGCGGCGGTGGTCGTCGACGCCGACCGCGGGGAAGACCTGGGCCGGGTGCATGCCGTCGGGTCCGAGGCCGATTTCCGGTCGGCGAAGGTGCCGCACGGCCTGTTCGGCGCGGCACCGACGCGCGTTGCAAAGCGCCTCGCGTCCCCTGACGACCTGCGCCGCTACGAGGAGGTGCGCGCGGCTGACGACGATGCACGGCGCAAAGCCGCCGAGCGCGTGAAGGCCAACGCGCTCGTCATGAAGGTCACCGACGCCGAATGGCAATGGGACCGGAAGAAGCTGACGTTCTATTTCACGGCCGAAAAGCGCGTCGACTTCCGCACCCTCGTGAGAGAGCTGGCGTCGATGTTCCGGACGCGGATCGAGTTGAAGCAGATCGGCGTGCGCGACGAGGCGAAGCGGTTGGACGGTGTGGGCCGATGCGGCCGCCAATACTGTTCGGCGTCCTGGCTGCCCGAGCTGCGCCCGGTGAACCTCGGCGTGGCGAAGGATCAGCGTCTCTCCCTCAACCCGTCGCAGATCTCCGGCGCGTGCGGCCGGCTGATGTGCTGCCTGCGCTACGAGCACGACTTCTACGTCGAGAGCCGGCGGAAGTATCCCAAGGAGGGGAAGGTGATCCGCACGTCGCGCGGCGAGGAGAAGGTGATCGCGAACGACATCTTCCGCGAGCGTGTGACGTTGCGCGCCGTCGAGGGGGAGGTGCGCGTGATCCTGCTCGCCGAGCTTCGCGCCGAGATGCTTGGCGCCGGCGATCCGCTCGCCGCCGCGCTCGACGCGGCGGCACGTGACGTGGTGCCCGCCGCGCCGATGGAGGATGGCGACGATGCAGCGGACCTCGTGGAGCTCGAGAGCGTGACGTCGCGTGAGCGGCGTCCGCCGCGTGCCGCGCCGGCGCGTCGCCAGCAGCAGCAGCCGCCGCCGGCGTCCGAGTCGAGAGCCGCCATTCCGCCGGTACGATCGGAGGCACCAGTCGAGAGCGCGCCGCCTGCGGCGCCTTCGCCGGATGCACCACCGAATCAGCCGGAAGGCTCCGCCGAGGGCGAGCGCCGGCAACGGCGGCGCGGACGTCGAGGCGGGCGGCGCAACAGACCTGGCGGAGGAAGCGGCCGGCAGAACGGCGGCCCCGGCAACGGAGCACCACCCGAGGACAGCACCGAGTGAGCAAGTACTTCCTCACGACCGCGATCGACTACGCCAACGGACAGCCCCACCTCGGTCACGCGTACGAGAAGATCGGTGCCGACGCGATCGCACGGTATCGCCGCCTGCGCGGCGACGACGTGCACTTTCTCATCGGCATGGACGAGCACGGGCAGAAGGTGGAGCAGACCGCGGCGCAGCTGGGCGTCACGCCGCAGGCCCTCGTCGACCAGCTCGCGGAGGCTTTCGCCGCGATGTGGAAGCGGCTCGGTATCTCGTACGATCAGTTCATTCGCACGACCGATCCAAAGCACAAAGCCGGCGTGCAGGCGCTCATCGAGCGCATCTTCGAGCACAACCCGGACGACTTCTACGAGAAGGCGTACGAGGGATGGTATTGCGTCGGCTGCGAATCGTTCAAGCAGGACAACGAGATCGTCGACGGCCACTGCGTGCTGCATCCGACGCGGACACTGGAGTGGGTCGAGGAGCGCAACTGGTTCTTCCGCCTCAGCCGCTATGCCGATTGGCTGCGGCGGCACTTCGCGGAACATCCCGAGTTCTTGCAGCCCGAGAGCCGCCGGAACGAGATGCTGGCGCTCATCGACGGCGGGCTCGAGGACGTTTCGGCGAGCCGCGCACGGCTGAAGTGGGGGATCCCCTTCCCCAGGCCCCTGAGCTCGGGCGAGGTGCAGACCACGTACGTCTGGTTCGACGCCCTGCCGAACTATCTCACCGCGACCGGATTTCCTTCCGGTGATTGGGACCGGCGCTGGCCCGCGCAGCTTCACGTCGTCGGGAAGGACATCACCCGCTTCCACACGATCATCTGGCCTGCGATGCTCCAGGCCGCACGGTTGCCGCTCCCCGAGCGCGTCTGGGGACATGGCTTCGTGCTTCTGGGCGGCGAGCGATTCAGTAAATCCGCCGGCGTACGTCTGGACCTCGACGAGGCGATCGAGCGCTTCGGCCCCGATGCGTTTCGCTACTTCCTGCTGCGCGAGATCCCCTTCGACACCGACGGCAGCTTCGGTTGGGAGCGATTCGAGGAGCGCTACAACGCCGATCTCGCCAACGCATGGGGGAACCTCGCCAGTCGAGTGATCTCCATGGTGGAGCGGTACTGCGGCGGCCTGGTGCCGTCAGGCCCGCGCGACGACGCCGACCGCGCCGACGCAGACGACATTGCCGCGTACCATGCTGCGATGGATGGGACCCGTGGCTTCCTGCTCCACGAAGCGCTGCAGCGCGTCTTGGCATGCGTGGCCCGGGGCAACGAGTTCGTTCAGAGCTCGCAGCCGTGGGCGCTGGCGAAGGCGGGCGACGCCGAGTCGCGTCGCCGGTTGGAGTCGGTGCTCTCGTCGCTCGTTCGCCAGCTCGCGCGCCAGGCCGTGCTGTTGGCTCCGTTCATGCCGGCCAAGGCCCAGGAGCTGTGGGTGCAGCTCGGCGGACCGGGCGTCGTGTCGGAGCAGCGGTTCTCGGCTCTGGCGACGCTCGACGCCGCGGGATGGACCGTACGGAAGGGACCGTCCCTCTTTCCGAAGCAGACGTCGCCGGTGTGAGCGCCGCGGCCTCTCCCTGAGGCGATTGCGTGGCTCGGACGATGCGCTTGGCCGCGAGGTCCGCGCATTGCATTCGTCCGCCCTTTAGCGCATGATCATGCGCCCGCCTGGGAGGTCACGATGGGCCACTCTGCACGTCTCGCGCTGACCGGCGCGCTGCTCCTGGCGGCTGGATGTGCCCACGCTGTCGGGACCCCGTCCATCGATGACGGCGGCGTGGCGATCCCGACACACGTCGCGCTCGACATCGACAATCACAACTGGTCGGACGTCGTGGTATCGGTCGAGCACGACGGCAAGCGCGACCGCCTCGGCACCGTCAAGGCGGCATCAAGGCAGACCCTGCGGATTCCAACGATGTGGATCGGCGCCTCCCGGTCCATCCGGCTCATCGCGCACCGGATCGGGGCCGTCGGCGAGTTTCGGAGCGACGGTTTCTCGGTGCAGCACGATCAGAGCATCGAGTGGACGCTCGAGAGTGACCTGCAGCTCTCCAGCATCGCCCTCCATTAGCCCGCGGGCGTCACTGCCCCGAGCCGGTGCCCCCGGGAGGCGTGCTCACGACACCCTCGCTGCCGCCGACCGTCCTTGCAATGAGCAACGCTCCGCCGACCACCAGGACGGCCAGTCCCGAGCGCAGCTTGTCGAACTGCCGGACGCCCACATGGTCGATGTCGCGCGAGACGACCTCCACCCGCTCTCCTTGCCACGGTTCGTCATCCTGGTTCGCGCGGCCCACCGCCGAGACGGAGAGCACCAATGCCGAATCGCTCCGTTGAAGTACTCGGCCCTCCAACATCGTCGGGTTGGCGCCTACGCGACGTCCGACGTCGTCGGAGCCGGCAGGTGTCAGGTAGACGCGTACGACCTGACCATCCACCGCCGACTGCGACGGCGGGGGCAGGTACGAATAGCACGCTGGTGATCCGGCCAGCGCCGCCACTGACATGAGCGCTGCGGACGTACGTCGCCAATCCGACATTAGTGTGAGACTCCGAGCGGTTTCGAGTAAGGGTGAAGCCGAGCGGGCTCGGGCCGTTGCCCGAGCCCGCTCGTCCACGGAAAGTTGCCGGTAGTCCGGCGCAGTGTCGCCTAGGCTGCGATCACTGGCCGACGCAAACGTTGCCGAAGGGATCCGTCGCGTTCGCCGGATCGTTCGCGTTGCGCACCGGCTGGTGCGACGGATCGGGAATGCTGGTGTTCACGTTGCGCTCCGACTGGTCGTACAGCAGACGCGCCGGAATCTTCGCCGCCGACGCGTTCGCGACGATCGGGAAGTTGGGATAGCAGTTCCGCTTGTAATCGTTCCACGATTCGATGTTCAGGAACTCGACGATGTACTTCTCGTCGAGGATGGCCTGGAGCAGCGCCGCCCCGGTCGTGCCGGCCGGATACGGCGTCAACGTATATCCCGCCGGCGCCAGCGACGACGGCAGCGACGTCGTGGTCCGCTCCTGATTGAGCTTGGCCAACGCGGTCGCCGGGTCACCCAGCTTGTACGACGCTTCGGCGGCAATGAGCAGATTCTCGGCGGCCGATACGAAGATCGTCGGGACATTGCCGCTGGTCGCCGTCCCCATGAAGGTGGGGTTGATGTCGCTGCGGTCCGCCGTGAAGTAGACGTTGACACGGGGATCGTTGCGCGTCGTCAGGAAGTTCACGAAGTACGGGTCCGGTGTCATGTACCCGTTTCGCTGCACGACGTCGAACTGGTACAGCAGGTTCTGCTCGCCCGCGGCACCGCTGTACACGGCCTTGTAGTCGTTCGCCGAGTTCGTGATACCGGAGTCGCTCGCCGCCTTTGCCGCGGCGTAAGCCGCGTTGCCGCGCACCTCCGCCGTGTGCATGTAGAAACGGGCCTTCAGGGTAAAGGCGAGACGACGCCACTTTGACGCGGAGCCACCGTAGGCCAGATCGGACGCGCCCGGGCCGGCATTCGTCGGCGCAGTGGTCCGAAGGTTCACGATCGCACGGTCCAGCAGCGCTTGAACGCTGTCGTACACCGCGAGCTGCGGATCGAGCGGAGGATTCGTTCCGGGGCCGGAGAGCGCCTTGGAGTAGACCACGTCGCCAAAGATCGAGGCGGCCTCCCCCATCATCATCGCTTCCTCGGTCTGAGCGATGCCGAGGAACAACGAATCGTGCGCCGCGACCGCGAGTGAATCGATGTGCCGGAGGTCGACGAGGCCACCACCGGAGTACAGCCCCGAGAAGAATCCACCCGTCGTACTCTCGCTGATGCCGTAGCCGTAGATCACCGCATACTGGCGCTGGGCACCAGCCATCTGGCGGGTGAACATCGAGGAGAAGCGCGCCATGTCGCTGCCCAGGAAGGTCCAGAGTTGCGGCTGGGTGCTTTCGAACAGCAGGCGCGCGTTCGCTTGCGTGATGCGATTTGGATCCGTCGTCAGCTCGCCCGGGGCGGTGAGGTAGTCACGGCACCCCGCGAATGCGACCAGCGGAAGCGCCGCCGCGAGCGTGAGTAGTCTGTGTCGAATCATATGAGTCTCGGCTCTCGGTTAGCGGTTGAGACCGACCGAGAACACAAAGGATCTCGTCGCCGGAAGGTTGAAGTAGTCGATGCCTTCGGCGAGCACGGCGGCTCCTCCGAGGTTGGCTTCTGGGTCGGTGCCGCTGTACTTGGTCCACGTGTGCAGGTTGCGGCCGGCGATCCGGAGATCGATGCTCGAGAATCCGAGTCGATTCGAGATCCACTGCTGATCGAGGGTGTACGCCAGCGCGATCTCACGCAGCTTGGCGAACCCGCCCGGCTCGATGAACTGGGCGCTCACGTCGCCGAATCCGCCGCCTTCGCCCTGCCACCAGCTCTGCCCCACCACGAACGTCTTACCCGCGCCCGGGCCAGCCACCGTCGGGTAGCGGTCGGTGAAGTAGTTCGTCCCGTACGCGACGGCCGTGTTGCGGACGTACGTGTCCGCGTGGGTGCCGAAGTTGTAGAGCGCGCCCTTGGTGCCGTTCCACACCTGTCCGCCGTGGTGGATGTCCAAAAGTCCGGTGACCCGAATGTTCCTGCCGAAGCGAAGCGCGGTGTTCACGCTTCCCAACCATTCCGGGTTCGGATCGGCGATCACGCGATCGGTCGGATCGACCACCGGGTGGCCGGAAGCGTCGATGTAGAGTGCACCCGACGCGACGCCGTTCGCCCCGCAGCCGGCGTCGATGTCGACGCCGCCCACGACGAGCCCTCGGCCGCAGATCGCGAAGTCGTTGCCGCGCAGCACGCCGACAGCGTATCCCTTCGTCACCGAAGCGACCGCGCCGGTGAACGTTCCGGCACCCCGGCTCACGAACTGTGCGCCGACGAGATCCTCGGCCATGTTCCGGTTGCGCGACCAGGTGCCGCCGATGTCCCAGCTGAAGCGATCGCTCGCGTACGGATGGGTGTTGAGCGTCAGCTCGACGCCCTTGTTGCTGAGCCTCGCCCCATTCGTGACGAGCGACGTGAACCCGGTGGCCGTGGGGGCCGCCGGGAGCTGCAGGATGACGTCGGTCGACAGCTTGTTGTAGTAGGTGAAGCCGAGCTCCACCCGCTGGCTCAGGAACGCGAGGTCGGCACCGAGCTCGGTTTCCTTCGTCCGTTCTGGACGCAGCGTGTTGCCGGCACCCAGCGTCGCCGGCGTGATGACGCCGGCCTGTCCGCTCTGCGTGGCGTTCAGGATGTCACCGTAGCCGGAGCCGAAGGCGCTCTGGCCGACACTGAAGCCGGTTGCGTCGCTGTAGACCGCGGGCTCGTTGCCCGTCTCCCCGTACGCGGCGCGCAGCTTTCCGTAGCTGAGCAGCCCGCGCTGATCCGGATTGTAGGCGTTGGTGAACGCCCAGGCGATGCTGGCCTTGGGATAGTTCGCCCGCCGATTGGAGGCCCCGAAGCTGGAGTAGCCGTCGTTGCGTAGGCCCGCGGTGAGGTACAGCTGGTTGTACAGGTCGAGATTCGCCTGACTGAAGTACGCTTCGATGTGCGCCAGGTATCGCGTCTCGGTCGGCGTGAAGCTGACGGTGTTCTGAAGCGCGAATGGCGTCGGCGCGATGAGCTGCTGCCCGAGGGTCGACTGAAAGCGCGAGCGGCGTGAGTTGAGATTCTGCCCGACCGTCAACCCTCCGTCGATGTTCGTGTTGAACTGGTGCGTCGCCGTGACGAGCAGGTTGTTGTCGAGCTGCAGATACGTCTGGTTGTTGCGAGTCACCTGACCCACGGGTTGAGCGGACGATGACTGCGGCAGTGCCTCCAGCCGGTAGTCCCCGTAGCTATCGGCGCCGAACGTCTCCTTCACCGTCAGCCACGGCAGCACCGCCCAGTCGGCGCCGACGTTGCCGATGAACCGGCCAAGCTCGCTCTTGTTGCCGTCGCTCATCGCCACGAAGAACGGGTTGTCGTACCCGCGCGTCGCCGTCTGATCGGTACCGGTCGGACGCGGATAGCGATATGAGCGGTGCTCGCCGTACAGCGTGTCGAGATACTGCGCGTTGTTGAAGTCGACCGGCGTCCGGTAGGAGCCGAGCAGAAGTCCGGAGACGTTCGAGCCGCGTTGGATGTAGTTCCCGCGCGTATCGATGTAGTTCGCGTTGCCGTTGACGGTGAGGTTCCCCAGCAGCATGTGCGAGCCCTTGATGCGAACCGTGGAGCGCGTGTACTGGTTGTTGGGGCCGATCACCATTCCCTGCTGGTTCGCCTGGCCGGCCGAGAGGAAGAACGTCGTGCGCTCGTTGCCGCCCGACACCTGCAGATTGTTGTCGTACGTGTGGCCGTTCTGCAGCATGTCGCGCGCGTGGTCATAGATCGGTCCCGTGACCGCCGGCCCGAAGCTCGCGGACGTCGGCCGGCAGCCCGGCCCATTGCATACTGGCGCATTCCCACCACTTCCCTGTCCGTAAGTGTATTGCAGCGGGTAGTAGTTGATCACCTGATCGGTGGTGATGTCGGAGCGAATGGAGTACCGTGTCGGCCCCGCCTTGCCGCTCTTCGTCGTGATGAGGATGACGCCGTTCGCCGCTCGCGCGCCGTAGATCGCCGCGGCGGCGGACCCTTTCAGGATCTCGACCGACTCGATGTCGTTGGGGTTGATGTCCGATGCCCGGTTCGTCGCGACGGTGCCCCCGGTGGACGCCGTGGTCACGCTCGTCGAGTTGTCGATCGGCGTGCCGTCCACGACGAACAGTGGTTGGCTCGTTCCCTGAATCGTCGTGTACCCGCGGATGCGGATCGACGCGGACGCTCCCGGCTCGCCGGATTGCGTGCGCACCTCGACGTTCGGTGCCTTACCCGCCAGCGCGCTCACGATGTTGGGCTCGTTCGAGCGTCGAATGATCGCGCTGTCGACAGTGTTGATGACGTTGCCCAACTTCTCGCGCGTCGTGACGGTTCCGGCACCGGTGACGACCACTTCGTTGAGCCGAAGCGCGTTCGCCACCAAGATGAAGTCCTCCGTCGTCGTTCCCGGCGACAGGGTGATCGGCCGAGTCACGACCGTGTAGCCGATGAGCCGTGCCCGCAATGTCACCGACTGCCCGAGCACGCGCGCCGGGGGCACGACGAAGGAGTACCGACCGTCCGTCCCGGTGATCGTGCCCAGCCCGAGCCCGGTGATGCCGACGCTCACGCCAGGAAGCGGCGTCGCCGCCTCATTGACGACACGCCCTGATATTCGTGCTTCCTGTGCTGCTGCCAGCGCTGGCAGCAGAGCGAGCAACATCATTGCGCATCGACTCGAGCCTGGAATTCGGGTCATCTCTCCTCC
>DASXHF010000087.1:0-10821 GCA_036488775.1 Gemmatimonadaceae bacterium
TACGGCAACGACGCGCATGCTTCGTGGTGCGCCGGGGGCACCTGGATCCTCTTCAGCAGTGGTCGCATGGGATTCAAGGATGAGATGGCATTGTACGACGCGGTTCCCCAGCCGTACGGCGAGATCTTCGCTATGCGCGCCGACGGCACAGACGTGCACCAGCTGACGGACAATAAGTGGGAGGACTCAAGCGCTTCGTGCCGACACTGACGCTGGTCGAGTCTCTCTGGCGAAGCGCGAGGAGGATGCGTGATGTCGCCACGCGACGAGGTCTGAGCCGAGCGCTCGAATGCGCGCCTCATCTGCCTGACAGCGGGTTGTCGGGTGTCGGAAGGCGACGCTCAAAGGCCGCTGCCAAACCACTCATGCCCGTATTACGATGCCGGGCCAGCGCCACCAGGACCGGAGGCCGACGCCGAAGTCGTGAACGACGTCGAAACGGGACAGAAGAACGTGAAGGACACCCGCCCCCGGTGGCGGAGGGTGACAAGTGAGTCGGCGGGCCCTGTCGCGAGTGATGGGGCCCTTCTCTTGTCATCCAGGCCGGCGCGCGGCGCCGCCCCCAAGAAAGATTCCGGGGTCCGCAAAAACTGGTGGCGGGTAGTAGACGCCCTTACTGCACCGCGTTGATCATGTCGAAGATCGGCAGGTACATGGCGACCACCATGCCACCAACCACCACGCCGAGGAACACGATCATCACCGGCTCCATCATGCTGAGCAGATTCGACACCGCCGCGTCCACTTCTTCGTCATAAAAATCGGCGATCTTCGACAGCATCTCGTCCAGACCACCGGTCTGCTCGCCGACCGCGATCATGCTGATCACCATGGCCGGGAAGACCTTGCTCTTCTGCAGCGGTGCCGAGATGGTTTCGCCGCTCGCGATCGAGGAGCGCGATTCCATGATCGCGTCCTGAATGACGCGGTTGCCGGCGGTCCGGGCGGTGATCTCGAGGCCGTCGAGGATGCTGACGCCCGAGGCGATGAGGGTGCCGAGGGTACGGGTGAAGCGTGACACCGCCGACTTGCGGAGCACGTCACCAAGGATGGGGGCCCGGAGCATCAGACGATCGATGACCAGCTTTCCGTCGCTCGAAGCGTAGTACTTCTTCAAGCTGGTCACCGCGAGGAACCCGCCGGCGCCGACCGCCCACCAGTAGCCGGTGAGGAACTTCGACATCCCGATCACGACGCGCGTCGGCAACGGGAGGGCGAGGCCGACGGACGAGAACATGTTCTCGAACACCGGGATGACGAAGATGAGCAGCACGACGATGGCGACCGCCGCCACGCTCATGATGACGCCGGGGTAGATCATGGCGCCCTTCACCTTCCGGACGAGGGCGTCGTTCTTTTCCATGAACGTCGCCAGACGCATCAGGATGGTGTCGAGAATACCACCCGCCTCACCGGCGGCGACCATGTTGACGTAGAGGTCGGTGAACGCGTTCGGATGCTTGCGAAAGGCGTCGGCCAGCGTGTGGCCGGACTCGACGTCGAACACGACGGCCGTCGTCACTTCCTTCAGCACCTTGTTCTCGCTCTGCTTCGCCAGAATGTCGAGCGCCTGGACGAGCGGCAGACCGGCGTTGATCATCGTCGAGAACTGCCGCGTGAAGATCACGATGTCCTTCATCGAGATCTTGCCGCCTTTCTTCTTCTTTTTCTTGTCGGCTTCCTTCTTCTCGTCGATCTTGACGACGTTCAGCCGCTGCTTCCGCAGCTGCGCGACGACTTCATCGCGGTTCGGAGCCTCGATCGTGGCGGTCTTCAGATCGCCGTTGAGGGCGCGAGCCGTGTAAGTGAATGCTGGCATTCCGAAACCTCTTTGTGTGAACCGTCAACCGTGAACCGTGACCCGTGACGGCGGCTGCCGGGGCAGCCACCCTTCACCATTCACGGTTCACCTGTCACCAGTCGTTATCGCTTTCCCGCCATGGGCCCCGTCCCGTTCGCGGGCTTCTTGGCGCCGTCCTCATCAGGGCTCTGCCCGATCATGCGCAGGAACTCGTTCGGGTCGTGCGACGCGCGCAGGCACTCCTCGAGCGCCACCTCCCGGCTCATGTACAAGCCGTACAGCGCGTCGTTCATCGTCTGCATGCCGAACTTCTTTCCCGACTGCATCGTGCTGTAGATCTGGTGGATCTTGTCGTCGCGGATGAGCGCGCGCACCGCGGGAGTGACGACGAGGATCTCCGCCGCCATCGCGCGACCACGTCCCTTCGCCTTCGGCAAGAGCGTCTGGGTGATCACGCCCTCGAGCACGAAGGCGAGCTGGGCCCGCACCTGACTCTGCTGATGGCTCGGGAACACGTCGATGATGCGGTTGATCGCCTCGGCCGCGCTGTTGGTGTGCAGCGTCGCGAACGCGAGGTGACCGGTCTCCGAGATGGTGAGCGCGGCCTGGATCGTGTCCAGGTCGCGCATCTCGCCGATGAGGATGACGTCGGGGTCCTGCCGGAGCGCGTACTTGAGCGACGCCTGGAAGCTCTTCGTGTCCGACCCCACCTCGCGCTGATTGACGATGCAGCCCTGGTGGCGGTGGATGAACTCGATCGGATCCTCGACCGTGATGATGTGCCCGCGCCGCTCCTTGTTGATCTTGTCGATCATCGCGGCGAGGGTGGTCGACTTCCCCGAGCCCGTCGGACCGGTGACGAGCACCAGCCCGCGTGGCCGCTCCGCCATCTTGCGGATCACGTCAGGGAGCTTGAGGTCCTCAAAGGTCTTGATCGAGAAGGGGATCTGACGGATCACCATCGACACGCAGCCGCGCTGCTTGAACACGTTGCCGCGAAAGCGCGCGAGATTCTGGATGCCGAACGAGAAGTCCAGCTCGTCCTCCATCTCGAACCGCTTCTTCTGGTTCTCGGTGAGCACGGAGTACGCGAGCTGCAGCGTGTCCTTGGGCGACATCACGAACTCCAGCTTGGAGCTCTGAATCTCGCCGTCGATGCGCATCTTGGGACGCTCGCCCGCAGTGATGTGCAGGTCGGACGCGTCCCGCTCGATCATCTCCTCGAGCAGGACTCGCAGATTGACGCTGGACGCTATGACGGGAGCGGTCATTCCGAATCGATTGGGAGAAGCGGTACGGAACCGTGAATGGTGAACCGTGATCCGTGACTGCCAACGCAGTACCGGTTCACCGTCGACCGTTCACCGTTAGGACGATCAATCCTCAACAGCGGTACAGCTCGCCACTAAGCCGAGGTCTCGCGGACAACTTGCTCGAGCGTGGTGATTCCCTTGAGCACCTTCATCCAGCCGTCCATGCGCAGCGTGAGCATCCCTTCCTCGACGGCGGCGTCGCGGATCTCGGCCGCGCCGACGTTCATCAGGATCAGCTTTCGCAGGTTCGGCGTCATCGGCATGACTTCGTACACGCCCTGCCGCCCCTTCATGCCCGTGCCGGCGCACGAATCGCAGCCACGCCCGCGGAAGTAGGGGAGCGCCGACACCGGCGTGTCGAGGGTGACGTTGACGAGCAGCGGCTGGGCCTCTTTCGTCGCGCGCGCCTTTGCATTCTCGACGGTCTGCTCGGTGAATCGCAGCTCGCGCAGCGTCGTCGTCGGCTTGACTTTGGCGATCGCCAGATCCGCCTCGGTCGGCGTATAGCGCTCCTTGCAGTTCGAGCAGACGCGCCGCAACAGGCGTTGTGCGAGCACGAGGTTCAGCGCCGAGGCGACGTTGAACGGCTCCAGTCCCATGTCGAGGAGACGGGTGACCGTCTCCGGCGCCGAGTTGGTGTGGAGCGTCGAGAGCACCATGTGACCCGTGAGCGCGGCCTTGATCGCGATACCGCCCGTCTCCAGATCTCGGATCTCACCGACCATGATGATGTTCGGATCCTGCCGCAGGAACGCCTTCAGCGCGGCGGCGAACGTCATCCCGATGTCGGTGCGCACGAGCACCTGATTGACCCCGTAGAGGTTGTACTCCACCGGGTCCTCGGCCGTCATGATGTTGACGTCGATGTTGTTGACCTTCGAGAGCGCGGAGTACAGCGTGGTCGTCTTGCCCGAGCCCGTTGGGCCGGTGACGAGCACCATGCCATAGGGATTTTGCACCGCCTCCATCAGGTCCTGCTCCGCCTTGGGCTCGATGCCGAACTTCTCGAGATCGAGGGTGAGGTTCCCCTTGTCGAGGATTCGGAGCACGATCTTCTCACCGAACAGAGTCGGGAGGGTCGAGACGCGGTAGTCGATGACCTTGTTGCCGTACTTCAGCTTGATGCGGCCGTCCTGCGGCACGCGGCGCTCGGCGATGTTGAGCTGCGCCATGATCTTGAAGCGCGAGATGAGCGCGGCCTTCAGCTTCATCGGTGGCTTCATCACTTCCTGCAGCGCGCCGTCCACGCGGTACCGCACCCGGATGTCGTGCTCGAAGCACTCGAAATGGATGTCGGAGGCGCCGCGCTTGACGGCATCCGTGAGGATGGCGTTGATCAGCTTGACGACCGGCGCATCCTCCATCTGCGCGGCGAGCGCCGCGGCAGAGTCCTCCTCCTGGGTGTCCTGGACGACCTCGATGTCGCCTTCCATGTCGTCGATGACGGACATGAGGTCGGCGACCTGCTCGGCGACGGCGTTCTCGTAGAGCTTCTCGATCGCGCTCTTGAGCGTGAACTCTCCCCCGATCACGGGGAAGATGTCGTAGCGCGTGATGAACTTGAGGTCCTCGAGGACGCCCAGGTTCTGCGGGTCGGCCATCGCCACCGTGAGAGTCCGCCCGTCGCGCTTGAGGGGGAGGACGAGATTCTTGATGGCGAGGTCGGCCGGGATCAGCTTCGCGATGCGGGGATCGACCTCGAACCGCGAGAGGTCGACCGCGGGCATCTTGAACTGCCGCGCCAGCATCTTGGTCAGCTCGGTCTCGGCAATGAAGCCGAGCTTCACGAGGTTGTAGCCGACGCGCGTACCGTTCTGCCGCTGCTCCTGGAGGGCCTTGTCCAACTGCTCGCGCGTGATCAGCCCCTCACGCACGAGGAGATCGCCAATACGTTCGGGGGTGACGACCGGTGCGGCCATATCGCGGATAGGGAGGGCGGCGGGTGCGGCGGACAGCCAGCTGTGCTCGGCAGGTGAGGCCGAGTCTCCCTAACGACGCGCCTGGCCCGAAAAGGTGACGAGCGGAGCAAGGAGACGGACGGTCGCCGGCCCGATCCCTTTCACCCGACGAAGCCCCTCCAGCGACCCGAAGGCGCCCAGTGAGTCCCGGTTGCCGACGATGCGCCGCGCAAGGGCCGGCCCGATCCGCGGGAGGGCCTCGATCTCGGGGGCGGTGGCGACGTCGAGGTCGACCGGTCCCCGGGGGCCGCTCCGAGACGCCGCCGACAGACCCCCAAGCCGATCCGCTCCGCCTTGGCCACTCCCGAGTGGCCCCGTGTCTATTCGCGGCCACGGGACAGGCAGACCATTGCTCTCCACCCCCGATGCACCCGGGCTGCCCGGCCTCACGTCGGAAAATGGAACGCTCGCGACACCATCGACTGTTTTCGCGCCATCATCGCGCCTTTTACGAGCCAATCTGACGCCTTTAGCTCCTCGCTGCGTCTTTGCATCGTGCTGGACGGTGGCCGAACTATTCGCGGCGAACGCTTGTCGCGCGAGCGCCTGCTGCTCGGAGCTCGTCGGGGCGGAGGGGAGGATCGCACCGGCGCGGAGCACCCTGGCGGCGCCGGCGAGAAGGACGACGATGGAGACGAAGGCGAGGGCCTTCTGTTCTGAGGGGGTCGGCATGGGGCCAAGATGCAGCCCCCGCTCCGGGCGCCGTCATCGGTCCGATGCGGCGCGGATCATCTGCTCAGCCGTCCGTGATGAGCGAGAGCGCCACGTCGCCGACCACCTGGAAGCTTCGGGTCGAGAGCTTGTCCATCGTGTCCTGCATGGTGTGGTGGTAGTTCGGCGAAGCCTGGCCGTCCGGCCCCATCGGGCCGTAGTCGATGTCGATCACGTCGATCACGCGGAGGCCGTGATTGAGCAGTGGGACGTGGTCGTCGGTGATGGGGCCGTACACCTTGGGCAGGAAGTAGTTGGAGTAGCCAAGGTCCGCAGCCTTCTGCCACACGCGGCTCACCACCTCGGGCGCCATCTTCACCGACGTCTCCTCCTGTAGGATGTTCAGATCCTTGTCGGCGATCATGTCCCAGAGCACGCCGTAGAGCGGCCGGTAGTCCGGCGACGGGAGATGTTCGGCGAAGTACTGGGAGCCCAGGAGGACGTCGGCGTAGGGCGGGTCGAAGCTCTTGCCGTAGTCCTCGCCGTCGACGAAGAGCAGATCGACGCCGACGCCGGCCGGTGGCGGCGATTTCTTGAGCGCGTCGCCGAGCGCGACGAAGAGGCCGACGCCGGCAGCGCCGTCATTGGCGCCGGGGATCGGCTGGCCGCGGTTGCCGAGCACCGGATCCTCGTCGGCGGTGGGCCGGGTGTCCCAGTGGGTGACGTAGAGGATCCGCTGGGTGGCCTGCGGGCGGAAGCGCGCCAGCACGTTGCGGAGGGGGAGCTCCTTGCCGTCGGCGGTGCGATGCGTCCAGCGCTGCTCGATGACGGTGTCGGCCCGTTGCTTCATCGTGGCAACGATCCAGTCGCCGGCGCGGGCGGCCTGCGCCGTGCCCGGCACGCGTGGTCCGAAGGCCACCTGGGTGCGCGTGTAGGACATCGCCGAGTCCGCGTTGAATGCGGTCTTCGGCCCGGAATGGAAGGGCAGCTTGTCGCAGGCGGCGAGCGCGCAGAGCGCGAGGACAAGCAAGGAGGACATCCGCACGTTCACGCTCGGACAGGGGTAGTAGAGGAAGGGTGAACGGTGAACCGTGAACGGTGAACCGTGGGCATCCAGGCGCGGATGGACGCGCTCGTCGTACGTTTCGCCGACGGTTTCGTTCCGGCGCCCTTGAATTACCTTCCGCCGCGCCTGAATTTACCTCGCGCGACGCACGCCACAACTCCGTGCGACTCTTGAAGTTCCCGACGTGAAGATCATCAGCAAGTACGTACTCAGAGAGCACGTCGGACCGTTCGCGTTCGCGCTGACCGCGCTGACGTCGCTGATGCTGCTCAACTTCATCTCGCGGCAGTTCGGCGAGCTGGTAGGCAAGGGGCTCCCCTGGTCGGTGATCGGGGAGTTCTTTTTGCTATCGATTCCCTTCACCGTCGCGCTGACGCTGCCGATGTCGGTGCTGGTGGCGGTGCTGTACGCGTACAGCCGCCTCGCCGCCGAGAACGAGGTGACGGCGATGAAGGCGAGTGGAGTGAAGCCGTGGCAGCTGGTGTCGCCGGCGATCGCCGGCGGCGTGGTGATGTCGATCGCGTTGCTGGCGTTCAACGACCAGGTGCTGCCGCGGGCGAACCATCGGCTCAAGACGCTGCAGGACGACATCTCCCAGACGAAGCCGACCTTCATGCTCAAGGAGCAGGTGATCAACCCGATCGCCGAGGGAAAGTTGTACCTCAAGGCGGGGAAGATCGACCGGGGCGGCAGCCGCATGAAGGAGGTCGTGATCTACGACCTCGGCGACCCGACGCGCCGGCGCACGATCTACGCCGACAGCGGCGCGATCGCGTTCGCACCGAACATGAGCGATCTCGACCTCGACCTCTTTCACGGGCAGATGCAGGAGGTCGCGACGGATCGGCCGGGTCAGCTCAATCGCCTCTTCTATCAACACGACCGCATTCGCGTGCGTGACGTCGGTCGCGGCTTCAAGAAGACGGCGAGCGACTCGTCGTCCAAGGGTGACCGCGAGATGAGCGTCTGCGAGATGCAGAAGCGACTCTGGACGGCCGACCGGAGCTACCGCATGGCGCGCGACGAATACGACGCCACGCTCAACGGTCCGGCGCACGTCGAGAGCGAGCCACAGCTGTCGTCGGGATTGCGGTCGCCGGAGCCGCGCGGGATCGGCTGGGCGTACTGTCGCCTGGTCGGGCTGTTCAGCGTGCGGGAGGCCCACGCCGAACAGCTTCGGCACGTGCCCGCGCCCCCGCAGACGCTGAAGCCGGTGCCACCACCAGCGGCGAAGAAGGATTCGGCGCGCCCGCCGGCGATCGGCACGGCGACGTTCAAGCCCGCCGCGCCGGCCCTCGACTCGGTGCGGCGCGCCGTGGCGGCGGCCGACACCAGTCCGATTCGCAAGGCGCGGGTGGCGGAGGCCAAGCTCCGGCTCGACCTCGCCTCGCGCAATCGAAACCGCTACGACATCGAGATCCACAAGAAGTTCTCACTCGCCGCGGCCTGTCTGATCTTCGTGCTGCTCGGCGCACCGATCGCGGTGCGCTTTCCGCGCGGCGGCGTCGGGCTGGTCATCGGGGTGAGCCTGGTTGTGTTCGCGCTCTACTACGTCGGGTTGATCGGCGGCGAGTCGCTCGCGAATGAGGGGATCGTGCCGCCGTTCTGGGCCATGTGGGGGACGAACGTGATCCTGACCGTCGTCGGGATCGTGCTGCTGGCGCGGATGGGTCGGGACTCGACCTCGGGGCGCGGTGGCGACCTGCGCGACCTTGTCGACTCGGTGCTCGCGCGTCTCATCGGCAAGTCGCGCTCAGAGCGCGAAGGGAGGACGTCATGAGACGGCTGGTGCGCCCGCTCGACAAATACGTCTTCGCCGAATGGACGAAAATCTTCGTCACGACGGCGCTTGGCCTGCCCGTCCTGCTCGTGATCATCGACCTGACCGATCACCTGCAGACCTATCTCAGCCGGGACATCCCGCGCGGCGACATCGCACTGAGCTACGTGTATTGGCTGCCGCAGTCGATGTTCATGGCGCTGCCGGCCGCGGTGCTGTTCGCGACGGTGTTCTCGATCGGCAGCTTCACGCGGTACTCGGAGGTGACGGCGGCGAAGGCGTCGGGGATCAGCTTCTATCGTCTGACGGCGCCGATCCTGATCGGCGCGCTGCTGGCCGCGGGGCTCGATCTGGTGATCGCGGAGCTCGTGCCGGTCACGGACGCGCGCCGGAACGATCTGCTGCGAGAGAACGCCGTGACGTCCGGCACGCAGCGGTTCAACTTCGCGTACGCCGCGGAATACGGGCGAGTCTACAAGGCACAGTCGCTCGACGTTCCGGCCGGCCGGCTCGAGAAGCTGCAGATCGAACGGAAAGGGAGCGGGGCGGATTACCCGACGGTGTTGATCTCGTCGTCCGGGGCCACGTACGTGCCGAAGAAGGCGGGGTGGGAGATCGGCCAGGGTGAGATGCACGTGATCCGCGACAGCTCGCCGAACCTCGACGTGAGCTTTGGCTCCATGCGCGACCGCCGGATGACCGAGCGACCACAGGATCTCATGGCCCAGCCGCGATCGCCACAGGAGATGCGCTTCGCCGAGCTGTCGCGCTTCATCCATTCGCTCGAGCGATCCGGAGGCGACGCGAACGTGCTGCGGGTGGAGCGCGCGCTGAAGATCGCCATCCCGATCACCTGTGTCATCATCGCGCTGTTCGGCGCGCCCCTTGCCACGAGCACGCAGCGCGGGGGGACGGCCTACGGCATCGGGCTGAGCCTCGCGACCACCGTCACCTTCCTCATGCTGATCCAACTCACGAAGGCCGTGGGCGGCAAGAACATCCTGCCGCCGGACATTGCGGCGTGGCTGCCGAACGTGTTGTTCGCGCTCGTGGGAACCGTGCTCCTGACGCGCGTGCGTACGTGAGCTCACCGCTCGACCGGCCGACGGGAGAATATCGGGGCACGGAGACGTTTCCCGTGGTTCAGCGCGGCGGGATCCGGTTCTTCCGTCGTGTCACGCGCGCATTCATCTCGCTGTTCGCGCAGGTCGGCGCGCGCGGCTACTTCCTGCGCGACATCGGCCGCGCCTTCGGCGATCCGGCGACGTTCGTGCCGGAGACGATTCGCCAGATGCGCGGCATCGGCGTGGAGTCGATTCCGCTGACGGTGATCGTGGCGGCGTTCATCGGCGGCGTGATCGCGATCCAGGTGCGCTATCAGCTCTTTCCCGGCGTGCAGCTGTCGATCATCGGACTGTCCGTTCGACTGATGCAGGTGCTCGAGCTCGGACCGCTCCTCACGGGGCTGGTCCTGACCGGACGGGTGGGCGCGCGGATGACCGCCGAGATCGGGACGATGCGGGTCACGGAACAGATCGATGCCCTCGAGACGCTGTCGTACGATCCGGTGGCGTTTCTGATCGTGCCCAGGCTGCTCGCCGCGCTCGTCATGCTGCCAGCGCTCGTCATCTTCGCCGACGCGACGGGGTTGTTGAGCGGCTACGTCGTCTCCGTCTACGTCACGGAGGTGACGAAGCAGGACTTCATCGCCGGCGTGCGGCTCGGATTCGGCACGTTCCAGGTCGTCTACTCGCTGATGAAAGCGACGTTCTTCGGCGCGGCGATCGCCTTCATCTGTTCGTATGAGGGTTTCGTGACGGAAGCGGGGGCGGAAGGGGTCGGCCGGTCGACGGCCAAGGCGGTCGTGATCACTTCGGTGGCGATTCTCATCCTCGACACGTTGACGGCGGCGCTTTTCGCCCCTTACCTACAGACATGAAACGTCGCGACGAAGTCCTTGTGGGCGTGTTTCTCAGTGCGGCGCTGGCGACCGTCCTGCTCGGCACTCTGTGGCTGGTGCGCGGCGGGCTGTCGTCCGGCTATCCGCTGTACTCGAAATTCGCCTGGGGACAGAACCTGAAGCCGGGCCAGCAGGTGCTGCTCGCCGGCGTGAACGTTGGCGCGGTGAGCGACGTGAAGCTCCGCGACGACGGATATCTGGACGTCTTCTTTCGCATCAACAACGACGTGAAGGTGCCGAAGAACTCGGCGGCGAGCGTGAAGCCGATCGGCATCTTTGGCGACGCGGCGAT